>JAGRHX010000712.1 GCA_020444775.1 Gammaproteobacteria bacterium | reverse complement strand
AGCGGTGGCGATAGGAGTGGATGACCACGTCGACGAAGTCCGGGTTGTCGAAAGCGGCCGCGGTGCGGGAGAAGGTCTGCGCGTCGAAGTCCCAGTTGGGTGACCACAGCCGCCATAGCAGCTCACACAGCTCGGCGCGATGCAGGCTGAGACCGGCGCGGCCACGCTCGCCATGGAAATAGTATTGATACCAGTACTTGTGCTCGTCGACGGGTGATGCCGGTCGGGACGCGGCCGGGATGTTCTGCAGGTTGTAACCGTTGCAGCTGACCAGCCCCATGACGCGCTCCGGCCACAGTGCGGAGACGATACAGGCCGCGCGTCCACCCCAGTCATAGCCACCGAGCGCGGCCCGCTCCAGCCCAAGCGCGTCCATCAGGCTCAGCAGGTCATGGGCGAGCACCGCCTGCTGGCCGCTGCGCGGTGTGTCCGCGCGCAGGAAGCGGGTCGGCCCGTAGCCGCGCAGATAGGGCACGATGACCCGGAAACCGGCCTGCGCCAGTGTCGGGGCCACCGATTCGTAGGCGTGCACGTCGTAGGGAAAACCGTGCAGCAGCAGCACCGGTGTCGCCGCGCGGTCGCCGAGCTCCAGATAGGCCACGTCCAGCACGCCGGCCTGGATGTGTTTCAACGCATGCTGTTCGAGCATCCCGATTGCCTCGTGCTGATGGGCCTGAAACCCCTCTTGCTGATGGGCCTGAAACCATGAGCGGCGCGTCGAGTGCCGCCACCCGGTGTTGCTTCACAGCAGCTGCTGTCCCGCGGCTCGGGCACGCTTGCCCACTGCCTTGCCTTCGCCGTGCAATGGCACGACGAACGCCGCCCCCGGAAACCGGACAGTCTCGCAGATCGCATCGCGCACCCGTGCGACCTTCTTCTGTGAGCGCCACAGCCCGCGAACGCTGAAGCACAGCACGTAGAGCGGAGATTCCTCGGCCAGCACGGTCAGCGATTTGCGGGCGATGAAGGCGTGCTTCACCCCCTGGATGGCGGCGAGCTGGCCGCGCAGGTCGTCGATGGCCTGCACGTCCAGTCCGCTGTCGAGCAGCGTATCCGATCTGGTCACCGCCTGCCGCTCGGCATGGGCCAGATGATGGCGGTCCACCGCCGCCTCGGCCCGCAGTTGCCACTGCTCTGCCGTGGCCGGGTCGCCAGTCCGGATGTAGTAGGCCTGCAGATGCTCGGCGGCGATGATCGAATGGGCAAAGGCCTGCTGGGCACGTTGCATGAAGTCCACGCCGCTCGAATCGTCGCGCTGCAGCAGGATCCGACCGATGACGTAATCGGCGTCGGGATCCTCCGGTTCTACCCGCTGGTAGGCCTGGAACAGCGCGAGCGCCTGCTCGTCGTCCTCGAACTGCTCGGTCAGGCAGGCCAGCTCCCACAGCTGCAGCGGCTCCAGCGACTCTGGTGGACGGGCGGCGAGCTCGGCCAGCGAGCGGCGCTGTTCACCTATCTCGGCATGTCTTTCGCGCCAGCGCTCCGCGTGCGCGTCGAACCATCGCTCGTCGAAGCAGGCGATGGTGTCGGCCAGATGCTCGCCCAGCCAGGCCTCGGCGGCGCTGTGTGCGATCGGCTCCAGGGGCATGGCCGACTCGCCCAACGCGGTCAGACGAGCCTGTAGGGCCGGATGCGTATCGCTGAAGTCGGTCTGCGTCTGCAGCCGCCGTTGCAACAGCGTGCGCAGTTCATCCGCCGTCGGCGCATGTCGTGCATGGAAACGGGCCAGCGCCTGATAGGGATGTCGCTCCGGTTCCGGCTCGTCGCTGGCCCGCTCGAACAGCGGACCCCAGAAGTGCCGATCCTCCTGGTGACCGGCGGTCGCCGTGCGCAGCAGGGCGTTGGCGGCGTTCCTGGACGAGGTGAGCTCGGCCGAGATCGCGTCGGCCTCGAACTCGTTGGCCCGCGCCAGTGCGAAGCTCATCGCATCGAAATAGGGCGCGTACCAATCGAAGAAGCGGCGCAGCAGACCCGCGGCCAGGCCTTCGGCTCGATCGAAGGCCTGCATGATCCGATACCAGCTCGCCCGCACGCGGTAGATCCAGCCGGCGAAGCGACTGTGGTTGCCCGACAGATGCCCGAGCTCGTGTGCCAGCACCGCACGGGCCTCGTCGCGGCTCATCGCCAGCAACAGCGGTAGCCCCAGGACCACCGTGTTGCGATGCCAACCGAACACGCCGAGCCGCGGTGTCTGGACGAGCGCTGCATTGAACTGCGTGTCGAGCAGGACCTGATGGATGCGCGGCAGTCGCAGCCGAGCGCGCATCTGCTCGAGGTCCTCGAACAGCGCGGGTGCGGTGGCCGGGCTCAGCGCATGGCCCCGCGGGGCCTCGAATCGCACCCACAGCGCCCTGGCCAGGACCCACACGGCCATCCCGAGCACGATGATGAGCTTCTTCTTGATCAGCAGCAGCAGGAATGCGGTGCTCATGAAGGCGGCGGTGACGGTGCCGCCGATGATTGCCACGAGCGCGGCCAGCATGCCGAAGATGACCGCGTAGCCGAGCAGGGCGAGTAGCGCGAGCCTGTACTTGTAGGCCCGCGGTGCGCGTTCGAAGCTGGCTTGTGCCTGGCGGGCAAGTGCCGCGAAGCGTTCACGTCTGGCGGTCGTGGTCGATTCCCTGGCCATGTGCTCCTCCGGGTGCTGCGCCGTGTGAGGCCGTCCTATCGGAGCCCGACGCGTCAATCTGAAGGTGCCGAGCGCGGTGATCCCTCTGCCTGCCATGGTCCAGAGCGGACGGCGTTCACGGAATTGACAGCAACCCGGAGCAACGGCCCGCCGCTGTGGACGAACAGCATAGCCTTGGGGCCGTGTCGGCGACCATTGCCGTGTCATGAAGCCAACGGCTTGCGGGGCTGCCGCGGGCGGTCGATGATGTGTCCGAGTCGAAGACACAGGAGCGGTGGCGTGCGGTTTGGCTTGTTCGGGGGCCCGGTACGGGCAACGGCTGGAGCCGACGATGCGCAGGCGGATCGTCACGCCCATGAAG
>JAGRHX010000711.1 GCA_020444775.1 Gammaproteobacteria bacterium | reverse complement strand
TCAACGACAACCTGTACAAGAACGCCCTGGTGCTGTTGATCACCTTCGAGATCACCTCGCGTTCACTCGATGTCAAGCAGCTGGTCAACGTTGCCGCGCTGCTGTTCATCGCTCCCTTCTTCCTGTTCTCGCCGATCGCCGGCCAGCTCGCCGACAAGCTGGAGAAAGCCAGGCTGGTGCGCTACGTGAAGCTGGCCGAGGTGGCGATCATGTCCCTGGGCGCGCTGGGATTCCTGCTCGGCTCGCTGCCCCTGCTGATGTGCATGTTGTTCTTGATGGGGGCTCAATCGACCATCTTCGGACCAATCAAGTACGGCATCTTGCCGCAGCACCTGCGCACCGGTGAGCTGGTCGGCGGCAACGCCTTGATCGAGCTGGGAACATTCCTGTCGATCCTGCTCGGCACCATCTGTGGTGGGGCGCTGATCACGCTCGGCGACCTGGGCATACCGCTGGTGGCCGGCGCGGTGGTGCTATGCGCGATGCTCGGCTACATCGCCAGCCGCTCGATCCCGATCGCCGCCGCGCCATCGCCCCAGCTGGAGCTGAACTGGAACCTGTGGACCGAGACCGGCCGCCTGCTCGGCTACGCGCGCGCCAGTCGGCCGGTGTTCCTGTCACTGCTCGGGATCGCCTGGTTCTGGTTCTTCGGTCTGCTCGTGCTGACCCAGATCCCACCCTATACCCGTGAGGTGCTGGGCGGTGACGGCGGCGTCGCAACCCTGTTGCTGACCTGCTTCTCACTCGGCGTCGGCGCTGGATCGATGCTCTGCGAACGTCTGTCCAGACGGGTCATCGAGCTCGGTCTGGTGCCCATCGGCGCGCTCGGCATGACCCTGTGTGGCATCGCCCTGGCCTTTCTGCATCCCGACCCGGACCCGGCGCTGCTGGCAGCCACCGCGCAATCCGCGGCCGCCGCAAGTGCCCTGCTGAAGGGACCGGGCGCCTTTCTCGCCGACCCCGGCCACTGGCTGCTGCTGCTGGATCTGATCGCGCTGTCGGCGTTCGCCGGGGTCTACATCGTGCCGCTGTACGCCTATGTCCAGTGGAAGAGCCCCGACAGTCATCGTTCACGCATCATCGCCGGCCTCAACGTGCTCAGCGCGCTGTTCATGCTGGCCGCGGCGGCGCTGGCGCTGATCGTGCTCAGCCTCGGCCTGAGCATTCCGCAGCTGTTCCTGACGGTGGCGGTGCTCAACGCCGTGGTGACCCTGTACATCTTCGTCCAGGTACCGGAATTCTTTCTGCGCCTGGGCATGTGGGTGCTCGTGCACAGCATCTACAAGGTCGACCGAGCCAACCTGGAGAGCATTCCCACCAGCGGTCCGGCGGTGATCGTGAGCAATCACGTCAGCTACGTGGACGCCCTGGTCATCTCAGCCGTGAGCCCGCGCCCGATCCGCTTCGTCATGTACCACAAGATCTATGACCAGCCGCTGCTCAAGCCCTTCTTCAGGGCCGCGCGCGCCATCCCGATCGCACCGGCCAGCGAGGATCCGGCGCGTCTGCAACAAGCCTTCGACGAGATCGAGGCCTCGCTCAAGGCCGGCGCGCTGGTCGGCATCTTCCCCGAAGGCGCGCTGACCAGGGACGGCAGCATCGGGCCGTTCAAGAGCGGCATCGAACGCATCGTCGAGCGCACCCCGGTGCCGGTCGTGCCGGTCGCGATCAGGGGTCTGTGGGGCAGCTATTTCAGTCGTGTTCAGGGTGGCCGGGCAATGCGTGGCCTACCACGTCGGATGGCCTGGCGGATTGGCATCGTCAGCAGCCCCGCACTGCCCCCCGAAGCCGTCGACGCGACCCGCCTGGAGGACATCGTGAAGACCCTGCACGCCTCCACCGACTGAGTCGGACGCCGGAAGAGCACCGGCTTGCGACCGCATTCCGGGTCGCACCGCTGGACTACGGACGCGGTTTGCGCGACGCTTGCAGGTCACTCAAACACCACGATCGCGTCGGAGCCCCGAACCATGACGAACGCCGCTTCCAGCACGGCAAAGATGCCGAAGTTTGGCACTCATTTCACCGAGCACATGGCGATTGCATGGTTCAAGGATGGCGCGTGGCAGGATGTAGAGATCACCCCCGTGGGACCGATTCCCATGCACCCCGCGGCACACGTGCTGCATTACGGCAGCGCCTGCTTCGAGGGCCTGAAGGCGTTCCGGACGGTGTCCGGTGAGGTACGTCTGTTTCGACTGGACATGCACGTGGCACGCATGCGGCAAAGCGCCGAGGTGCTGTGTCTGCCGCAACCCGACGAGC
>JAGRHX010000710.1 GCA_020444775.1 Gammaproteobacteria bacterium | reverse complement strand
CCTATGTGTTCATCAGCCACGACCTCAACGTGGTCCGCTATGTCAGTGACCGGGTGATGGTGATGTATCTGGGGCAGATCGCGGAGATCGGGCCGGTCGAGCAGATCTACGATAACCCTCTGCACCCGTACACCCGGGCATTGCTGCGGGCAATGCCCTCGCTGAATCCACGTCAGCGAACCGAGGTGGCACCGCTCAGCGGCGATCCGCCCAATCCCATCGACCCTGCGCCTGGCTGCCGCTTCAGGGACCGATGTCACTTTGCCGAGCCGGTATGCGAAGCACAAGCACCGCTGCCAGTGCTTGCCAGCGGAGGCGCTTGTGACGCCCATCTGGTCGCCTGTCACATGAGCGACCCGCGCTCAGGCCACTCCCGGGCATGTGCTGCAGATGGCCCCGCCGCCGGCCGTGACGGTGCGCAGCGATGAGTGCACTGCTGAAGGTCCAGGATCTTGACGTGCGCTTTGATACCCGCGATGGCGTGGTGCGCGCGCTCAACAACGTGAGCTTCTCGCTGCAGGCGGGAGAGGTTCTGGGTCTGCTCGGCGAGTCCGGCTCCGGCAAGAGCGTTACCCTGCGTGCAATCGCGCGCTTGTTACCGCGCGTTCGATGCCGGGAGAGCGGACGTATCGACTTCGACGGGATCTGCTTGAGCACAGCGGACAGGCAGACCCTGGGGCGTATTCGTGGCCCGCGTGTCGCGATGGTCTTCCAGGAACCGATGATTGCGCTGGACCCCGTTTTCACCATCGGCACGCAGATTGCCGAGACCATCGTCAAGCACGAAGGCCTGAGCTGGCATGCTGCCACTGCGCGTGCGCAGCAGATGCTCGATCTGGTGCGGATCCCGTCCGCGGCAAGACGGCTACGCAGCTACCCGCACGAGCTCTCCGGCGGCATGCGTCAACGGGCGATGATCGCGCTGGCCCTGGCCTGCAAACCGCAGCTGTTGCTCGCTGACGAGCCGACCACGGCGCTCGATGTGACAGTGCAAATCCAGATCGTCCTGTTATTGCGCGAGCTGCAGCGCGAGCTGGGGATGGCCGTGATCTTCGTGACCCACGACGTCGGGGTGGCCGCAGAGATCGCTGACCGGATCGCGGTGATGTACGCCGGCCGTCTGGTCGAGCAGGGTGACGCGGTAGAGGTGCTCGAGCGGCCGGGACATCCGTACACCGACGGGCTGTTGCACGCCACCGTGCACGGCGCACGTCGGGGTGCGCCTTTGCAGGCCATCGAGGGCATGCCGCCGGATCTGACCCAGCTCGGCCCGGGTTGCCCGTTCGCGCCCCGCTGTCGCCGGGCGGAACCCGGCTGTGAACAGACCTTGCCGCCGTTCGGATACGCAAGTCCCGGTCATGCTATCGCCTGCTTGCGTCCACTGCGCAGCGTGTCGGACTGTGGAACCGTCCACGGGCTTGAGCACGCGCGCTGTGATCGGGAGGGCTCACCACCACCGGCGTCCTGAGCGGCCATGCAGGTCTTGTGGGCTCTCGCTACATGCATGCAAGCCTCTGGCCTTGACCATGTCGATTGCCCGGCTCTGCCGCTGACGAGCATCGCGCGCCGAATCGACCGGGCTGGACCAGGCCAATCCGGCGCAGGCGACCCGAGGCCGATCCACGCACATACGCGTGGCTTAGAAGGCCTCGCAAGCGAGCGAGGTCCCGTCAAAGCGCGTCGATATGGGCAAGCTCCCCTACATCGAGGCCGAACGATCGCGCCTGCTCGAGCAGATCCTTGGCGTTTCGCACGTGGGCATAGTCGATCATCATGCCGTCGTAGGTGACCGCCGCGATGCCGGCCTTCTCGGCGTCGGCCATGGCCTGGAGCACGCCTTTGTTCCAGGCGATCTCGTCCTCGGACGGGGCAAACAGCTCGTTGGCGATGGGCACGGCGGCGGGGTGGATCAAGAGCACGCCGCGAAAGCCGATCTCGCGTCCACGCTTCAGCTGGAAACGGACCAGGTCCAGATCACCGACCTCCAGCGAGCCGATACCGATTGGATACTCGACACCGGCCGCGCGCGCCGCGAGCAGCACGTGCGAGGCCATGTACAGGCTCTCCAGACCCTCGCGTGTCCACTTGAAGCCGACTGCGCGGGTGACATCGCCCGAGCGTGCGCCGACGCCGCCGATGACATGCGCGACACGCGGGCAGGCCGTGGCCAGCTTGTACGCATCCATGATGCCGCGCGCGGTCTCCGGCAGCGCCATCAGCTTCACGCTGCCGATCGGGAGATCAGCCTTGCGCTCGAAGTGCTCCAGCCATGCGTCGACCTTCAAGACCTGTTCGATGGTCTCGAGCTTGGGCACCGCGACCGCGTCCAGCCCGCTGGTGACCACCGCTTCGATGTCTTCGCTGGTCAGGCCGGTATCGATGCCATTGAGCCGGACGAACACGCCAATATCGGTGTCGCGCAGCTGCTCTATGCCGGCGCGTACGATGCCGCGAGCCTCGCGCTTCTCGGCGATCGGCACCGCGTCCTCCAGGTCGATCATCAGCGCATCCGGACCGTACTTGGGGGCCTTGGTGATCCAGGCCGCGCGGTTGCCGGGGACGAACAGGGTCGAACGATAGAGCTTCATGGTGGGTTCCTCTGCTGCGACGGCTCGTACGAGCGGCCTGATGTCGGGTGGATCTGGCTGGTAGACCTGGATTGTATGCGGCATGGGGCGTGCCGACGACGGCCGCATCGTAGCTCGCATCTCGCCGATCGACATCGACTCGGCCCGAGCGCCGGGTGGAGACCATGTTGCCGATATGGCAGCCAGCTCAGAATCAGTAGCCGAGACCCGGGTCGACCACGTTGCGTAACGGCTCGCCGGCCTGCCAGCGTGCCAGGTTGTCCAGGAACAGCTCGACCAGCCGCTCCCCGTAGCCCTCCATCGAGGTCGACGAGTGTGGTGACAGGTGCACGCTGGGGTGGTGCCAGAGTGGGCTTTCCGGCGGGTTGGGTTCGACGGCGGTGACGTCGAGAACGGCACGGGCCGGTCGGCCTGCGTCCAGGGCCGCGAGCAGGGCGGGCTCGTCGACGATCGCGCCGCGTGAGACGTTGCAGAAGATCGCGCCCGGTTTGAAGGCGGCAAAGCGGGCGGCATCGAAGTAGCCCGCAGTGTCGGGGGTCGCCGGCATGGAGGCGAGCACCGCGTCGCATCGAGTGAGCATGCGGTCCAGCTCCGCGAGCGGGAACAACTCGTCCACGTCCGGGTCCTGCTGGCCCGCGGTCGCGCGCCGCGCGGTGCCCAGCACGTGCATCTGGAACGCCCGAGCGCGTGTCGCCGTGGCCCGTCCGATGGCGCCCAGGCCGACGATCCCCAAGGTCTTGCCCGCCACCAGCGCGGTCTGCGTTCGTCGCCAGACCTTGTCACGCTGTTGCTGGTCGATGAGCCGCAGCTCCTTCCAGATGGCGAGCAGCTGCGCCATCACGAACTCGGCGATGGGCGCCGCGGCGACACCGGAGGCATTGGTCAGGGTGATACCGAGCTCGGCCAGACCCGGTGGATCGAGCTGCTCGATGCCGGCCCCGACCGCCTGCACCCAACGCAGCCGCGGCGCGCGGCGCCCCAGATCCAACGGCAGATCCCGGGCGATCGCGATCTCGGCTCGCGCCAGGGCGGCCTCGTCCCGTGGGCTCAGCACCGGGCACCGCGCGGCAAGCGCCGGGGTCAGCTGGCGCAGCTTGCGCGCCTGTCGGACTTCCGGCGGATCGCTGTAGGGGATGAAATGCAGGTCCAGCTCCGGTCTGCGGGCCAGCCGCTCGGCATTGAACAGGTCGAGCCGTTCGGCCGGCAGCATCACGCACGCCGTGGTCGTCTTGGTCATCCGCATACGCCACTCGGTCAGCACCTTGGCGCAGTATACCGCTTCGTGCTGATTGCCCTTGTCTGGAATTCTGTCCGCTCGACACGACGCTCGGCGATGTGTACGGGATACGTGAAGCTGCCCCACGCCGCGCGCTAACATCGGCGTTTTCGCCAACTGAAGGGTCATGGGCAATGAAGATCGATTTGAGTGGCAGGGTCGCGATCGTGACCGGTGGTAGTCGCGGCATCGGCGCGGAAATCGCGCTGGTGCTGGCCGAATGTGGCGCCAACGTCACGGTCACCGCGCGTGATGCGGCGGCCCTGGACGGCGTGACGACGCGTCTCGAGCGCGAGCACGGGGTGCAGGCTCTGAGCGTTGCCCACGATCTGCGCGAGCCGGGCGCGCCCGCCGACGTGGTGGCTCGCACCGTCGAGCGTTTCGGTCGCCTGGACATCCTGGTGAACAACGCAGGCGCAACCCGGCGTGGTGACTTCCTGGAGCTGGGTGACGAGGACTATCTGGACGGATTCGCGCTCAAGTTCCACGCCGCGGTGCGGTTCTGCCGTGCTGCCTGGCCACAGCTTCGTGCCAACGGCGGACAGGTGATCAACATCGGCGGCATCGGTGCCAACACACCAACGGCCGATTTCACGGTTGGGGCGCCGGTGAACGCCGCGGTGGCCACCTTCAGCAAGGCGCTCGCGGATCGGGGCATCAACGACGGCGTGCGGGTGAATGCCATCCACCCGGGGCACATCATCACCGATCGCCTGCATCGGCGGGTTGCGCAACTGGCCAGCGACCGGAACCTGTCGCTGGACGATGCGATGCGCGCCTCGGTGGAGGAATCGGGTGTGCCGCGCTTTGGCGAGCCGCGTGAGATTGCCGCCATGGTCGCCTTCCTGTGCTCCGAGCACGGTAGCTACGTGCAGGGCGCGATCATCGATATCGACGGTGGTGCCAGTCGGGGCATGTGAGCGGGGCGCGTCGGAATGGTCGGCTGATGTGGTGCGGGCGACGGCGTTGCCGTCTCCGCGCAATCTGCGTAGGCTCCGGTCCCCATCGATGACTTGAGCTCGAATCGCCAATCGAGGTGGCCCTGCAGCTCACGGTTACCCCTGCCGCTCGAGGATACAAAGTTGCGCAAGGCAGACATCGTTGGTGGCCTGCTGTTCCTATCGTTCGCGTTGGTGATGATCTTCGTCGTCATACCGATGGAGAACAGCGGCGGCGTGTGGCACGGCTTGTCTCCGTACTTCTATCCGATGGTGATGCTGGTCGGCATTGCGATCGCGAGCGTGGGACTGGTCTTGCAGGCCTGGCGCAAGCCCGAGCTGTATCGGGACGAGCCCAATCCGCTCACCCGCGAACGTCTGGGCTTCTTCTTGCTGATCAGCGCGATCGTGCTCGCGGGCGTGCTGTTGACCGGCAAGTTCGGGATCTGGGTGGGGGGGCCCGCGCTGATCGCCGGCTGCATGCTGTTCATGGGTGAGCGCAAGCTCGACCTGATCGTGCCGGTGTCACTGGTGCCCGTGGTCATCGCGTATCTGCTCATCACTCACGTGCTGCGTAGTCCGCTGCCCTGAGTGAAGATCACCTGAATGGAGATCACCTGAGTGGAGATCAC
>JAGRHX010000709.1 GCA_020444775.1 Gammaproteobacteria bacterium | reverse complement strand
GACCTCCGGGTTCTGGATAGACCGGGTGGGTTGGCGGATGCCCCTGCTGACCGGTCTGGTGCTGGTCAGCCTGGGCTCACTCTGGTCCTATCTGGCGTCGGACCCGCTGCAGTTCATCCTATCCAGAGCGCTGCTTGGCGCGGGTTACGGTGTCTCGTTGATGGCAAGTCAAGCCTTCGTCGTGCAGAGCACGGATGCGCGCGGCCGTGCCGGGGGACTCGCACACCTGTTTGCCGGTCTCTACGGTGGCAGCCTCGCCGGCGGCGTGGCCGGAGCATTGCTCGCCGAGTACGTGGGCTTCGATGTGATCTTCCTGCTGAGCCTGGTCATCGTGTCGATGGTGGCGGTGTATCTGCTCGCCCTGTGCAAGTGGTTGGACTGGCAGGCCCAGGACGGTGTCAGTTCACCTGGGTGCGAGTCGCGACCGAATGCCCAGGCGCCGAATGCGCCCGAGAAGCTGGAGCGCGGGGCGATCCGCGCGTTCCTGCTCGACCGGCACGTGCTGGCGCTGGTGTTCTTCGCCAGCATGCCCGCGGCGCTCACCGCCATAGGGTTGCTGAACTACTTCAGCCCGGTGTACCTGCGCGACTCGGGGGTCAATCAGGCCACCATCGGCCAGATCCTGATGATCTACGGGCTGTGCATGGTCTTTGTCGGCCCGTTGGTGAGCCGGCATATCACCCGGGACCAGCAGAAACGGATCGCGGTGATCGTCGGCAGCATTCTGGGCGGACTGGGTTTCCTGGCCTTCGCGGTGCTGGGTGGTGCGCTCGCGGTGATGGTGGCAGTGCTGTTGCTGGGCCTTTCACACAGCCTGGTGCTGTCCAGTCAGAGCGCGCTGCTGTTGAGCCTGCCGGCCGCGCAACGTCTGGGCCCCGGTAAGGCGCTGGGCATCTTCAGGGCGACCAGCCGGGTCGGGCAGACCCTCGGGCCGCTGGCCATGAGCGGGGTGATGTTGCTGGGCGGGGTACACGTGTCGATGCCGGCCGTGGGTGTCGTATATCTGCTGTGTGTGCTCGGCTTCTGGATCATGACGCGAAAGCTCGAACAACAGGACGAGGAGGCTATTGCATGAGCCCTGCAAACGCGCCGCTTGGAACCGGACCTGACGCGGGGCCTGCGTATGCACAGAGCCTGCTCAGACGAGTCGCCACCGAGGTGGCCGCGGTCGAACAGACATTGAATCGATACGGTAAGTCCTCGTTGCGTGAATACCTTGGTCTGTTCTGCGATCGTGGCGCGCAGGCTTTGCAGTGCAGGGAGGATTTCTTCGAAGTCGTTGAGCGGCTCACACAGCGGGCCCTGGGCAATGAGGTCGCGGCGCGAGCGCTCGCCGATTTGCGCGAGTCACCGGTCGTGCTCACGGCCAATCATCATGGTCTGGATACCTTTGCCCAGCAGTTCCAGCAGAGCTTGTTGTTCTCGCGACGGCGGCTTCCCTCGGGGCGCCTGGTGCATGGCTCGCTGGTGTTGGCCTGCGCCACGGTACCCCTGAACAATCTCACCTATCCGCGTGGCATCCTGCTCTATGGTCATCGTGACGAGAAGGCGGCACCAGGACCCCTCAAGCTGCCCCTCTTCAGCGATCGAACCAAGCACGATGCCGTCTGCTTTGCCGCACCCATCGATGCGGCCATGCTCGAGCGCGCCTCTAACCGGCTGCAGGGCTGGCAAC
>JAGRHX010000708.1 GCA_020444775.1 Gammaproteobacteria bacterium | reverse complement strand
TCTTCGGCTACACCCATTGCCCCGACGTCTGCCCGGTCACCCTGTCGGTGCTGAAGGCGGTGAAGGCCGGTATCGATGGCCAGGGTGGCGGGGGGCAGAGCGAGGCTGCCGCAACGCAGCCCGAACTCAAGAATTCCCAGCTCGGGTCGATTCCCATCCAGTACGTCTTTGTCACCGTCGACCCGGATCGCGATACGCCCGCGCACATGCGTGACTATCTGGCCTACTTCGATCCTCAGTTCATCGGTCTGCACGGCAGCAAGACGGCGCTGGACGGTCTGTACCGTCAGCTCGGCGTGCTCGCTTTGCCGGGTGAGCCGGACGCCAATGGGAGCTATCTGGTGGATCACACCGCGGGAGTCATGTTGATCGATCCCAAGGCGCGTCTGCTCGGCATCTTTCAGGCTCCACATGAACCGACCAACGTGCGCGAGCGATTCGATGCCATTCGGGCCTTCTACATGCGTGTCGCGGACTAGCTCGACGCCGGCCCGAGGGGCAAGCGTGTCGTGTGCATGCGCATCCGCATCCGCAACGCTTCCGGGCGAGCCCCGCGGGCTCGCTGTGGTCCGTTTTCTGGGATGCCTGACGCTGGTCTGCGGTGTGTCCACGGGCGTGGCCGCGCAGGTGTCGAGTGACCTGCAGCTCAGGCTGGCGCGTGATCTGCCCGAAGCCACCGCTACACGGTCGGTCAGCGACCCAGGTGCGCCGGATTCACTGGCGCCGCCCCGCCAGAGCCTGCTGCAACCGGACCAGGAGCTCATCGGATTCGGTCGCAGTGACATGCAACGGCGACTCGCGCAGGCGCGCTTCCGGGCCGGTCTGCTCGAGCAGGAGCAGCGCGGTCTGGATGAGGCCGTGCAATCACGTGAGGCACTGCTGCAGCGACTCACCCAGCTCACCCAAGCCCAATCTCACACCCTCGATCTGGCTCGTACCCAGCTGCTCGTGCACACCCGCCCTGGCGGAGCGGATGTGGCAACGGCTCGTCCATCACCGGCAGGCGGCGAGACGCGCGGCACGACAGCAATGCCGAGCGCTGCCGGGCGTTCAGCGACGAGCCCATCGGGATCGGGGCGCAGCACGCGTTTGCCCGCCGATGATCGCAACGCCGCATCCGGCAGCGAAGTCTTGTCTGCACCGACCGGCAATACGCTGTTGGGCGACTTGCAGCGGCATCTGGCGAATGCCGGCAGCGCATTGCTCCCGGTCCTGCCGTGGTTGCTGGGGGCTGCGTTGGTCGTGCTTGGCGGGGTGCTCATCGTGCGTCGCCGGCGAGGTCGATGGCAGGTCGCGAGCAAGACGGAGATGGACACCCGCCGGGCACCGTCCAGGGATGCGCCGCATCTCGCCGTGGATGGTGAGCCGATGCGTACCGTGAAACCGTCGGCGGCGGCGGTGGCTGCCAAGGCGAACCTGGTTGCCCAGCGGCGCGGGCCGGCGGCGAGCAGCGCGGCCATCACCGCAGCCGGCGTGGCTGCGACGGCATCGACGTCACCGTCAGACGGGGTGATGCCTGGGGCACCCGGATCCGAGCCGCGCCATTCAGCGGCGCCCGAGCCGACGGTGGAGGCGATTGCGGGCGGCGACTCGGCGGATGCGGGCGACAGCGCCGCGGCGAGCGGGGAGTCCATCGACGCGGCCGTGCGAGAGGTGGACACGCTGATCGCCTTCGAACGTTTCGAACAGGCGGAACGCATCATCAACGAGCATCTGGCACGCGATCCGGACAATCCGGAGATGCGCATCCGTCAGCTGCACATTCGTTCGATGAGCGGTGATGAGGCGCGTGCACGCGAGGAACAAGCGATACTCCAGGCGATGCTGAACGGCAGCATCGGCACCAGCTCCGCGGCCCAGATCGCCGACGACAGCCGCGCCGACGACATGCCGGATGCGGCCGTCGGTCATGTGTCCATTGATTCGTCCGAGGCATTGATCGCCGGCACCAATGCCATGGATGCGGCGTTCGATGCCGAGCTCGACGAACTGCTCGGGTCGAGCGGCGAGGTCGCGCGTGGCGGGGGCGACGACGCTGACGAAGCCTACGAGATCCTGCTCGACTCGGACGAGCCGCAAACGCTTAGCGGCATGCGGCGTCTGACCGAGGATTCGCCGCTGGACGAGGAGATTGTGCTGGATACCATCCTGCTCGACCTGGGCAGAGGCGACGATGAGCACGATGATGCCTCGTTCGATCCGTTGCGCACGGACGTCATAGAGTTCGAGGACGAAACCGAGGATCCAGGTGTAGCGCCGCTGATGTCATCGCGACGAGAGCGCTCCGGCCGGGCCAGCTGAGTCCCAGCCGAGTGCCTGACTAGCAGGGTACCGAGCCCGTATTCTCTGGCTGGCGCGCTCCGCGCGGGCGATGGGGATACGAGCATCACTTCCGCCCGCATGCCCTTGAAGGCCTGCTTCCCGGCCTTTAACGTGTCGATTGTGTCACTCGCCCGGCTTCCTGTTTGCGGCTGCCGCGGCGCGACGCGCCCGTCCCCGGTCTGATTGGCGGTGTCCCGCCCACACCTCTTGCCGACCATCACTCATCCGCCCACAGCTCAGCAGGTCTTCATTCATGGCTATAGATACCGAGGCACTCATCGTCGGGGCTGGACCGTGCGGACTCTTCCAGGTGTTCGAGCTCGGGCTGCTCGGAGTGCGCGCGCATGTGGTGGAGTCCCTGCCCAAGGTTGGCGGACAGTGCGCAGAGCTGTATCCGGACAAGCCCATCTACGACATTCCGGCGCTGCCCGTGTGTGGCGCGCAGGAACTGGTCGATCGGCTGATGAAGCAGATCGAACCCTTCGAACCGGTGTTCCATCTGGATCAGCAGGTCACGCAGGTCGCGCGGCGTGGGGACGGTCGCTTCGACGTCGGCACCAGTGTCGGCGAGCAGTTCATCGCGGGCACCGTGATCATCGCCGCCGGCGCCGGGGCTTTCGAGCCGCAGCGACTCAAGCTGGATGGTCTGGATGACTGCGAGGACGTTTCGTTGTTTTACAGGGTCACGGATCCGAGCCGCTTCGATGGACGTCGTATCGTCATCCTGGGTGGGGGGGACTCGGCCCTGGACTGGACCCTGGCTCTGGCCGAACGCGCGGTGCAGCTCACCCTGGTGCATCGCACCGAGCGCTTTCGGGCAGCACCTTCGTCGGTGGAGAAGATGCGCGCGCTGTGCGCGGCCGGAGAGCTGGACCTGCGCATCGGCAACGTGGTCCGTTTCGAGGCCACCGACGGGCAGCTCAGCCAGATCACCTTGCGTGACAGCCATAAGCAGGAGGAGGAGCTGGCGCTGGACGATCTGCTGGTGTTCTTCGGTCTGTCGCCGAAGCTGGGGCCGATCCTGGAGTGGGGACTGGCCCTTCAGAGAAGCACCATCGAGGTCGATACGGCGTCGTTCCAGACCAGCGTGCCCGGGATCTTCGCGGTCGGTGACATCAACACCTATCCCGGCAAGAAGAAGCTGATCCTGAGCGGCTTCCACGAAGCCGCGCTGGCCGCCTTCGCGGTCAAGCATCACCTGTATCCAGACGAGAAGATCCCGGTCCAGTACACCACCACCAGCCCGGCGCTGCACAAACGGCTCAAGGTGGATTCGGCCTGAGTCCCCAGAGGCGGGGGTCGTCGATCGACAGTGGGTGGAGTCGGCGAGGGCGGCGGGCCAGGCGGACCGAAGATGAAAAAAAGAAAGGGCGCGGAGAGCGCCCTCAAGACCGTAGGGAGGAGAGGTTTCGCTAGTTGTGAAGCAATAGTGATGCCAATATTTGAGGCATCCTCATGATGATTCTTAAAAGATAAGAAGATCAATATCTTATATTCACGCCGACGAATCCCGGGTGTAGATCTGACGGTCGCGTTCCTGAAAAAAAACACAGCTTCGTCATATTTCTGGCGTCAAAATCGTGACATTCGCGTCAAGAATCGCGCAGCACGCGCATCGGTGGCGTGCGTAGTACCGCATGCGTGCCGGCAAGACCGAAGACCGTGAAGCCCACCGCGCCACACACCATGCCGATCGGCAGCGCCAGCCACTGGACGGTGTAATCCAGTCCCAGCAACTGTTCGGCGAGCAGGGCGCCGAGCCCGAGCGCGGTCGCTGCCGCCAACAGCCCGGACATGGCGCCGAGCAGTGCGAACTCGCTGCCCAGGGCCGCGCCAATGGCGCGCCTGGATGCGCCCAGACTGAGCAGCACCGCGGCTTCGTGTCGCCGCTCGTCGAGGGTTGCCTGGAGGCCCGCGACCAGCACGAGTAGACCTGCCAGCAATGTGAACACCAGCACGAACTCGATGCCCCGCGCCGCCTGATCCATGATCTCGCGAACCTTGCCCAGCACCGCATCTACATCGACGAGGGTCACGGAGGGAAAACGCTCCAGCAGGGCTTGCAGCTGGGGTCTGGCGGAGTCCGGCACGTGCACGCTGGTGATGTAGGTCGCGGGCACGTCGGCCATCAGCTCGGGTCTGGCCTCGATGAAGAAATTCACCCCGAAGCCATTCCAATCGACCTCGCGCAGGTTGACGATCAGGCCACGCAGCTCGCGCCCGGCGGCAAGGAACACCAGCTCGTCGCCGAGCGCCAGACCGAGCGTCTCGGCGATCCCGCTCTCCACCGAGAGCTCACCCGCCGAGGCCGGGTCCTCGCTCCACCAGTGCCCGGCGACGATGCGGTTGTAGGGCTTGGGCAGCGCGTTGCTGGAGAGGCTGAAGTCGCGGGCCGCCAGACGGCTTGCACGTGCTGACTCGTAGTCCGATGGCCGGACCTTGCGACCGTTGTGCTCGATGAGACGAGCCGGGGTGAGCGGATACAGCCGTGGCTTGTCGACGCCTATGGAGACGAGGAAATCGGCCAGCGCGTCGCGCTCCGAGGGTTGGATGTTCATCAGGAAATGATTCGGGGCGTTCGCCGGCAGGCTGTCGCGCCAGTCCTGGATGAGACTGGTGCGGACCAGGGTCAGCATGAGCATCAAGGCCAGGCCGATGCCGAAGGCCACCATCTGCAGCACACTGCCGCGACCGCGACGCACGATGCAGGCGACGCCGTAACGCCAGCCGAGCATCCCCGCGCCTGCGCCGAGCCCGCGGCCCAGATGCCTCAACGGTCCGAGCAGACGCAGCAGCAGCAAGCCGGACAGGCTCATCAGCGCCATGGCCGCGCCCATGCCGCCGGTCACATAGCCGAACAGCACGACGTCACCCGCCTGCCAGGCCAGCAGCAGCAAGGCCGCCGCGGCGGCCAGCAGATAGGCGTGCAGGCTACGTCCCGGTGCGCGCCCCTGCTGTCGACGTAGGACCCGCATCGGTGGCACCCCGGCCAGCGCCAGGATCGGTGCCAGCGAGAAACCCAGCAAGGTGATGAGTCCCACGCCCAGCGCGAGGCTTGCCGGAGCGGCTGAGGCCGAAGGAAGCTGCAGCTGCATCAACGGCTCGAGTAGCGAGGCGAGCAGGGACTGGGCCAGGTAGCCGACGCCGATGCCGGCGGTAATGGCCAGTGCGCCGACGCTGCACAGCTGCACCATGAACAGCAAAGCGACGTGGATCTGACGCGCACCGAGCGCGCGCAGCAGGGCGGCGCTGTCCAGATGTCGCTCGGCGTGGCGGCGCGCGCAGATGGCGATCGCGATGCCGCTCAGCAGCACGCTGGTCAGTGCCGCCAGACCGAGGAAGCGACGTGCCCGGTCGAGCGCCGAGCTGACCTGGGGTTGGCTTTCCTCGACGCTCTGCAGACGTTGGTCGGCGGCCAGCAGTGGCGTTGCCTCGCGGCTGAAGCGCGCCAGGCCGTCCGGATCGCCGGTCAGCATCATCCGGTACCTGACCCGGCTGCCAAGCTGGACCAGACCGGTGCCCGGCAGGTCGGCCAGATTGAACAGGATACGAGGCGCCAGATTGAACGGCTCCGCGCCGCGGTCTGGCTCCAGGACCAGCACCGCGCCCACCCGCAAGCTGGCCTTACCCAGCTCGATGTTGTCACCAACCCGCACCTGCAGCGCCTGTAGCAGACGTGCCTCCAGCCAGGCTTCACCGCTGGCCGGGCCATGTGTTGCGACCTGCTCGGCGGCCCCCGGTTCGGACGCGATCAGCAGCTCGCCGCGCAGCGGATAGGCATTACTGACCGCCTTGACCTGACTGAGCTGGTAGCGCTCGCCGGCCATGCCCACGGACCGGAAGGTGACGCTGTGCGCGACCCGCAGTCCGACGGTGTGCGCCAGTTGCTCGAGCGGCTCGCCAATCGGCTGGCTGCTCTGCAGCACCAGGTCGGCGGCAAGCAGCTCGCTGGCATTGCGCGTCACGCCGCGTTCGATCCGGTCCACGAATACCGCAAC
>JAGRHX010000707.1 GCA_020444775.1 Gammaproteobacteria bacterium | reverse complement strand
CATCGGCTCCTGGAAGATCATGGAGATGTCATTGCCACGTATGGCCTCCATCTCCTTCTCGCTGAGCGACAAAAGATTGGTGCCCGCCAATCGGATCTCGCCGCTGACTATACGCCCGGGTGGATTCGCGACCAGCCGGAGTATCGACAGCGCAGTCACGCTCTTGCCACAGCCGGATTCGCCGACCACACCGAGCGTCTCACCACTGTTGACGGTGTAGGAGACACCGTCAACAGCGCGCACCACACCCTCCTGGGTGAAGAAATGCGTGTGCAGATCGTCGACCTCGAGTATCGGGCTGGCGTCGAGCGCCGATCGCGCTCCGCCACCTCCGACTTGTTCGATTGGCTCAGCTTGGCTCACAATGCCACTCCAGTGGTAGTTGCCTGCGATCGGGCCGGGTCGTGCCGGCCCACGCCCGCTAGAGCACGCAGCATATCCGCTTCGTTCGATCGCTACGGTGTCGACCCTGCATTGGAGCAGGCCATTCGAGTAGCCGGTCGCGCACGCCGACCATCGTCACCCGAATCAGCACCACCCGAATCAGAATCACTCGTATCAATACATCGAAACAGGGGGAGAGGACACGAGGGAGCACGGCAGGATTTCATGCTCGCATGTCCTTCGGGTCGCCTCCGCGGTCAGGCGGAGCCCCGGAGACCGAGCCCGACATCCCCAGCCTGCAACAAGCGGTGGCCAGGATCATGTATCGGCACAACGCCGCCGCCCCTCGCGATCATGCTCTTCAGCAGCACACCTCTTGTAACGTCGGGTCTTTGCGATTTCGAGCCGATCCCTGAACCGGGATCATAACGATAAACAAAGGAACCACCTGGAGGAAACGTATCATGCGTAGATCACGCTTCACACCCCCACCCTGGAGTCGTCGCGATCTGCTCAAGGCAGGTGCCGCGATGTCGATCGCCGCGGGTCTGCCCTGGGGCCTGGCCAGGGGCGCGGTGCCGATGGAGTTCGACGGCAGCAAGTTCAAGCTGGCCGCGCCCGAGCCCAATCCGAAGCACGGTGGCGTGCTCCGCTATGGCATCACCATGCGGCCACCCCACTTCGACATGCATCAGTCGGGCACCGTCAACAACCTCGGTAGCCAGGGTTGCATGTATGACAACCTGATTCGCCGCAATCCACTGGACAGCGGACAGACGATCATCCCCGATCTCGCGCACAGCTGGGAGATCGCCAAGGACGGCAAGACCTACACCTTCTTCCTGCGCAAGGGTGTGACCTTCTCCGACGGCGCGGAGCTCACCGCCGAGGACGTGAAGGCCACCTTCGACCGTATCGTCAAGCCGCCGCAAGGCATCAACATCCCGCGCAGCACGCTGTTCAGAAGCGTCAGCGAGATCAATACCCGCGACAAGTATACGGTCGAATTCAAGCTCGCCGAGCCGCGACCGGCCGATTTCATCATGGCCGCCATCGCCAGCGGCTGGAACACCATCCTGCGTAAGAAGACGCTCGAGGACAACGACTACAATCTGCGCAAGGTCGCGGACATTCCCGGCACCGGCCCGTTCCGCAGCGTGCGGCGCGTGGAGCAGGAAGTCTGGGTGATGGAGAAGAACAAGGACTATTGGAACGAGGGTCTGCCGTACCTGGACGGCGTCGAGTTCTACCACGGTCTGCCGTTCTCACCCGAGCTCGGCTCAGCCTTGTTGTCGGGTCGAACCGATTATGCGCGGCTCATCGATCCGGTGACGCGACGCGAGGCCGACAAGCGCGACGGCATGACGGGCACCGACTACTACCAGAGCGTCATTCAGGCCACCTGGGTCAACGCCAAGAAGTCGCCGCTGGACGATCCACGGGTGCGGCGCGCCCTGCACCTGGTGCTGGACCGCCCTGTCCTGGTCGACGTGGTCAAGGACGTGGCGCCGATGATGACCGGCGGCTTCATCTATCCGTTCTCGGACTACGCCACACCCAAGGAGGAGCTGAGTAAGCGGCTGGGCTATCAGCCGGACACCACCGCGTCCATCAAGGAGGCCAAGGCGCTGCTGGCCGCCGCCGGTCACGGCAACGGCATCAAGGGCCTGGACTTCCTGGTCCGTGAGGTGGCGAGCTTCAAGCTCTGGTCGCAGGCCATCCAGGCCATGCTCATGCAGACCCTCAACGTGCAGTGCAACCTGCGCACGGTGGTCGAGTCGGTCTGGTTCGACGATGTCCGCTCCGGCAACTACGACATGGCCATCGGTGCCATCGTCTCGACGCTCATCGACCCGTCCGACTACTTCAACGCCTGGTACGCAAAAGAAGGCCCACAGAACTACTCGCAGTGGGAGGTGCCCGAGTTCAATACGCTGCTCGGTCAGATCGACAGCGAGGTGGACCCGGCCAAGCGTCTGGCACACATCCGCAAGGCCGAGGAGATCATGGAGCAGAACCCACCGCTGCTGCCTGTGGCCTGGGAGAAGATCAACGACGCCTGGTACGACTACGTCAAGGGCCACAATCCATACAACTACTTCGGCATCTATGATGTCGTCCGCATGGATACCTTCTGGCTGGACAAGTAGTCCCTCAGGCGTGATCTGAAAAGCCAGGGCCGGTCGCGGCCCTGGCTTTTTTGCGTCCGCGACACTTCCACAACGGGCCCGCCGGCGGCGCGCATTGACAAAT
>JAGRHX010000706.1 GCA_020444775.1 Gammaproteobacteria bacterium | reverse complement strand
ATCTCCATGCCTGCCTCCGCGGTGGTTGTCCGATTCCGGGCCAGGCGGCCCGTTGCGCGCATGCCGCGCCGCACAGGTCGGCGCGTGCGCCGTCGTGCCTGCAACGTATCCAGCCACCCGTTGAGCGTCAAGGCAACCCATGCAACACGGCAGCGTCGCTTGCTGCAACGCGCCAAGCGTAGACATCTGATACAAACCCATCGCTGTCGGACATGGTCTGGACACCGAGGGACGGCACAGTGCTCACCACGTCCACATCGTCACGGGGTACGCAGGTGACTGTCAGGCCCTGCCACGCACGACGTGGTCGATGCGGTTCGTCGCGCTGCCATCACATGCACGCGACTCAACATGGAACGAGGAGAGAGCACCATGACCCGGTACCGTCAACAACTGCCCCAGCTCGATGAGCATCTCTTCATGACCGACGGCGGTCTTGAGACCACGCTGGTCTTTCACGAAGGCATGGATCTGCCGCATTTCGCGGCTTTCGACCTGCTGGCGAGCGCCTCAGGCAGGAACACCTTACGTACCTATTATCAGCGCTACGCGCGCATGGCCGTCGAGCACGGTATGGGCATGATCCTCGAATCACCGACGTGGCGAGCCAATAGCGACTGGGGTGATCGACTGGGCTACGACCGCGCGACACTTGCGGAGGTGAATCTCGAGGCAATCGCGCTGATGTCGGAGATACGCGCCAACTTTTCAAGCCGACACTCGCCGATGGTAATCAGCGGCAATCTGGGTCCGCGTGGTGACGGCTACACGCCGAGCGCCCGCATGAGCGTGACCGAAGCCGAGGACTATCACGCCGAGCAGATCGAGGTCTTTGCCGGATCAGCCGCCGACATGGTCGCGGCCTTCACAATCAACTACGTAGACGAAGCCATCGGCATCGCCACCGCGGCGCGCTCGCTGCGGATGCCACTGGCCATCTCGTTCACCGTCGAAACCGACGGTCGGCTGCCCGATGGCGCGTCCCTGGCGAGCGCCATCCAGCGTACCGACGCAAGCAGCGATTCCACCCCCGCCTATTACATGCTGAACTGCGCGCACCCGGATCATTTCCGACATCTTTTCCGTGACGATGAGCCATGGCAGCGCCGGATCCGTGGCGTGCGGGCCAATGCCTCTCGCCTCAGCCACGCGGAGCTGGACACTGCCACCGAGTTGGACATCGGCAACCCTCGGGAGCTCGGCAATCAATATCGAGAGCTAACTGCACGTCTGCCCTGGCTGCGAGTCTTCGGTGGTTGCTGTGGCACCGACCATCGCCATGTGGATGAGATCTGCAGCGCCCTGCAGGCCGCGTGAGCCGGGATACTCCACGCTCCTGGTCAGTGGCACCGGCCAGGAGCGTTGAGGAACAAGATTAAGCAGATGATCTTCTGACGCACCAGCGTCTACAGCGGCACAACCAGTAGACCGGTAACCAAGAAGGACTCAACTACCGGGCGTTTCACGAGCAGCACATCCCGTCCGGCAGACCGGACCCGGCAGCACCGGGCCCGGCCCCCTTGATCAGCGTCGCGCTACTTGTCGAGCCAGACGTCCTCGAACATCCAACCGTTGTACAGACTGTTCGTCATCGTCGTGAAATTCTTCACATAAGGCTGCCAGCAGGTCGCGGCACGGCCGTGGAAGATCATCGGTCGAGCCGCGTCCTCTTGCAGCCGCTTGTCGATCTCCCACACCAGCACCTTGCGTTTCTCCACATCGGTCTCCATGGACTGCTGCTCGAACAGCCGCTCGAGCTCCTTGTTGCAGTAGCCGGTGTAGTTACGCTGCGATCCGCACGAATAGTTCTCGTAGAAGTTGGCATCCGGATCGTCCACACCTGACCCCGTCAGGTTCAGGCCGACCATGTAATCCTTACGTGCCACCTTGGCGTGCCAGTTGCTGGTCTCCACCGTTTCCAGCTCGCCATCGATATAGATCTCCTTGAGGTGGTCGATCAAGATGACCGCCGGATCCCGGTAGGTCGCAATGTTCCGTGTCGCCACCTTCACCGCCAGCCGGTTGTCCGGACCGTACCCCAGTGACTCCATGATCTTGCGAGATTCGGCCCGGTTGGCTTCGACATCGGGGTTGTAGCCCGCCACGTCCTTGAGCACCTCGGGCGGCATGCCCCACACGCCGCTAGGCGGCGGCAGCATCGCACCGCCGATGATGTACTGGCCGTGGCCAAGTATGTCGTTGAAGGCGCTGCGATCGATCGTCAAGACCATCGCCTTTCGGATCTGTGGATTGTCGAACGGCGGTTGGTCCTGGTTGACAATGAGATTGGTGCTGACATTCGTCGCACGCAGCTCGCACACCGCATTGGGGTTCTGCTCCTGCACATCCTTCAGCAGCGGTATCGTGATGTCGACGTTGAACGTCATGTCGAACTCGCCGGCGATGAACGCGAGGACTCGCGTGGAGCGGCTCTTGATGATGGTCCACTCGTGGCCATCCAGATAAGGCAGCCCCTCCTTCCAATAATTCTCGTTCTTCGCGAACTTGACGTACTCGTTCTGTTTGAGCTCAACGAACTTGAACGGACCGGTGCCGATCGGATGGGTGCGCATCTCCTTTGGCGGCACGTGGCACGGATAGACCGGGCTGTAGCCGGAGGCCAGCAACATGATGAAGTTCGGCTGCGGACGTTTGAGGTGAAAGGTTGCCTCACTGCCGTTGACGCTTATCTTCTCCAGGTTCTTGTACCAGGATTTGCGCGGATTCTTGCGCAGTCTGGCTTTGCTGTTACCGAGGATCAGATTCCATGTGCATTCCACGTCCTTGGCGCTGAACGGCTTACCGTCATGCCACTGCACGCCGTCACGCAGCTTGAAGGTGAGCTGCGTCTTATCGTCATTCCAGGACCAGCTCTCAGCCAGATCCGGGACGATCGTGTCGATACTATTGGTGGGCTTGTGCTGGTCGAACATGACCAGGTTATTGAACACGCTCTTGTAGGGCGAGGTGGTGGAGTTCGTCGCCTCTTCGTGAATCGAGCCGCTGGGTGGCGTGCCGCGGTGGTAGAGCTTGAGAATACCGCCGGATTTCTGGGCAAGGACAGGTCCTGTAATTGTGCTGAGCACAATCGCAAGACCTGCACCCGCAAGGGCGCTGGATGCGAGTTTCATGGTTGAAAACCTCTGGTGGTCGTCTTTGTTCTGGTCCTGTGTTCCGTCCTTCTTCTGATAGTCGCACTTGTTTTCGTGGTCATGACTATTCATGTCATACCGAGGTTGGGACGTGCCCGTTCCCCGGCATGCAGCCCGAGACTATCGGATATCAAACGCGAGGCACAACCATTGGTGGTTGCGTAACGAAGGTCTCGTTCAACCAACAGGTGTTCGAAACAACCGGCTGGAGATGGCGTTGAAGCAAGCAGCATGAGGAGCTGGCTTGCGGATATTCAGGAGGTATCGACCCATGCTGGATCGTGGGCATCTGGATCTCATCGCCTCTCTCAACGCTCTGGCTTCGACGAGAGAGCACTGTGCCTGGGCCGGGACGCTGTCGCTCAAGTTCGGTCACGAGCAGCGGTTCATGACTGCGTCGATGCGGGCGATGGGCGAGTTGGTTCTGCCTCACTTCGAGAACGAGCTCGAGTGGCAGCGACGTGCGACGTTCGAAGTGCTCGACCGGATCAATCTAGAGCGGATCATCGCAAAGGCTGCGCCAAGAGCCGCGTGCTGATCGCCAATGCGGCTGCCTCGATGCGGCTGCCGGGGAGATGCTGGCCGCATGTGACGGCATCCATCTCAACGTCGCCGGACTCGTCGCGAGTGGCACGCTGCGCCGCGCCAAATGCGGCTGCCGGGGAGATGCTGGCCGCATGTCACGGCATCCATCTCGACGTCGCCGGACGCGTCGCGAGTGGCACGCTGCGCCGCGCCATCGACCGGGCCACCGCGACCGCGATGGGAAGGTCGCCTGGTAGCCGGGGATCCCTTCCAAGCAGATCCGTGACTTCGTCGAAGTGGCCGATCCGCATATTCCAACGGGGCGCGACGTCTGGCGGGATCACGCTCAGCACGCAACCGGTAGGACACTGGAACGAGTAGCGATAGCATGGCGTGCACGCCCGGTGTCGTGTGCCAGGTCGGGTCCTCGGGATGCAGAATTGCCGGCTGAGGCCTCCGGTTCATCACCCACTTGGGGTAAGCGGGGCCTGGAGTGATTCACTTCGCACTTTCGATGCCTGCTCAGGAGGAAGTCCTGGGCGCCCGCCGATTGTTGTGCTCGAATGCACAAGAACGTCGAAAGCAGTAAGGATCATGTACACGCATCCCCGGCAGTGCCAGCCAATGGTTCGTTTCGCGCGGGCGCCTGATGGTATCGGCCGCGCGCTGTCGATAGGACTCATGTTCCTGGCCCTTCTGTTATTCGTGCACACCGCGGCAACGCAGTTGCCGACGGCGTCTGGTTTGCGTCTCATTGCGCAGGCTTTCGACAACGGCGGCGGTGCCGCGTCCGCCGGCGTGTCGCAGCTTCGTGCCAGCTCGATCGGCGAAAGCGTCGTCGGACGCTCCGGCGATGGCGACTTCACCCTCGTTTCGGGTTTCGGCGCGGTGTTCGTGCAGACCTTTGGCGATGCGGACGGCGATGGGCTGAACGGCGCCCAAGAGGCGGTGCTCGGCACTCATCCTGGCCGCATCGATTCAGATTTCGACGGCCTGACCGACCTCGAGGAGGTCAATCGTGATGGCAATCCCAATGACTACAACATTGGCATTGATACCGATCCGTTGAATCCGGACACCGACGGCGATGGTCTGGTTGATGGCAAGGACCTCGACCCACTGAACGCGCCGCTGCCCGTGCCGATGCTGCCCATCGCGGCGCTTGCCTGCTGGGCGGGCTTGCTGTATCAGGTGCGGCGCCTCGTATTGGCTCGCCACCGAACGCAAAGGAAACGCTGATTCTTGCGCGTTTCCCCAAGGGAATTGGCCTCCCACTGACAAGAATTCAAATCGAGTAGCCCGGATCGACCGGGCGAGGCTGGAGAGGATGAGACGGATGCTGCGCCTAC
>JAGRHX010000705.1 GCA_020444775.1 Gammaproteobacteria bacterium | reverse complement strand
AGGCTCTGCAGCTCCATCGGTGCCAGCCACGCGCCCATCACCTCGTCGCAGTTCTCGTCGATACCGAAGATGCTGTTGTTGTCGATGTTGTCGCACTGCTCGCGGGTGACGATGCCCTTGCCGACGTCACCGCTGCACTGCAGATTCAACGACTCGAACGCAACCTGGAAATCGCCCTTGCCCGGCACCGATATCTCGCCGTCTATCCAGCTGTACTCATCGAGCACGTTGTTCACCTGGCGGAAGGCGAAACGGATGAGGTCCAGCTTGTACTCATAGACCTTGGGCGTCGGCAGCGAGTCGAAATTGAACGCGCCGGTAATGCCGCCTTGTCGGGCCACGTACTTGGTACCGACCCGGCTGCCGAGCGTCTGGAAATCCGGATCGGTGGTGCCGCCGAAGCCAATGGTCATCAAGGTGTCGTCAAGATTCGAGCCCAGACCCACCTCGGGCTGCTTCTCGGCGGCGTTGCTGTACACCTCGGGACCGACCGTGAGCCCGGCCATGAAAAAGTTGCCCCGCCGGGCTTGATTGGCGGTCAACGCGTAATGGGTGGTGGGACGCAGATGACCGCCCTGGTCGCTGGCACGGCGCATACCGAGCAGATAGTCGGTGACCCGGGTGTTCGTCTTGCCGGCGCTGCCGCGGACGATGCCACCGGGATAGAACAGCACGCCACTCTTGGTGATATCGCCATCGCGCTCGAAGATGCGCCGCTTGTCGTACAGGGCATAGACCTGGGTGAAACCCTGGCTCTGGCTGTACGTCCAGCCGTCGTTCAGCTGTATCACGTAGTTGGGCGCGCTGTTGTCGATCACGCCGTTGAGCTCGAGCACGAACGGCCCCCACTCCGGATTCTCGAGGTTGTTGACCCGGACGATATAGGCGCCGTCGGTGCCCAGACCCTCGTTGATCTCGGGCTTCAGGACATAGTCCACCTCGCTGCCGCCACTGTCGCAGCTCGCGCAATCGGTGCTCAGCTCGAATCCGTACTGATCGGCCGGACCCAGCTCGTCCGCCTCGAAGCGGCCGCCCGCGACGTGCGCGACGCTCTCCTTCCAGCCCTCGACCATGGTGCGTGGAAAATGCGTGATACCGCGCTGCACGCCGCGCATGGCGATGCTCGGCACCTCGAGCCCGGAAGGCGTCAGCAGCATGCTCGGATCGGCCTGATTGGCCATGCTTTCGGGCCGCGAGAAGCGACGGTCGTTGCTGGTCGGACCATCCACGCTCAGACGTCGCCGGTCCCACGGGTTGTAGAAACGGTCGTGCAGATAGTGCACCTCGCCATAGGTGCCGGCGAAGGCGCTCTTGTCCAGCTTCAGGGTATCGATTCGGAACGACCAGGGCAGCCCCTCGGACTGCAGCCAGCCGGCATTGACGGTCGAGCCGATGGTGTCGTAGTCGTCTCCGCTCATACTCACCGGCAGGATCATCACGCTGCTGCCGCGCGGCACCGGACCGGGCTCGACCGGATCGTCGCCGTGATAGCTGTGACCGGCTGGCAGGTTCAGCTGCAGCGCGCTCGGCGCCGCGCCGGTGGTCGCGTCGAGCACGTTGTTGAGCAGGGTGACATCGAAGCCGCCACGCTGGGCCTGCAGGTCGCCGACGATCTGATCGGTCTCGGCAAGCAGATCCAGACCATCACCCTGCTTGACCGGCCGCGCGCAGGCCGGGTTGTCATCGAGCGCCACCACCTGGGCTGGCCAGTCCAACGCGTTCGGCGAGGGCTGCCACAGCACCGTGGTGTTGGAGAAGAACTGCAGCAGCGGCTGCGAGTTGCTGTCGGCAACATCGCTCAGCCCGCAGACCGCCTGGTTCTCCACCACCGTGCCCAGGGTTCGCAGCGCGGTGTCGGTCGGTCCGAAGGCGAAGCGGCCGTTGAACGGCAGGAAGTCGCGTTCATGCCTCGCCTGGTTGTTGTTCGGATTCGTTTCCAGATTCGGAACGTCGGAGAATGCGCGTGCACGGATCTCGAAGTAGTGGTCATCTATATAGAGCTGGGCGGCGAACTCATGCAGACCCGGGAGATCTGTCAAGATGACCTCGTAGGTCTTCTTGTTGGTGGTGTTCAGCGGGGCGATGACGATCTCGGGCAACGGCGGTGGTCGATCCTGTATTTCCGTCGCACCGTCCACCGGCACTGTGGCGATTGGGAAGTGCCTGGCAGGGTCATCCAGGCAGAAGACCGTCTTGCAGACGTTCGGAATCGCAACCAGCTCGATCTCCAGCTCGAAATCCGGACGTGGCTTGCAGCGCCAGAAGCCAATGGGTCCGCCACCGAGCGGGACGAACTCCTGCTCGCACTCCCAGCTCATCTGCAGCTCGAGCGACAGATGCACATCGTCAATGCCCTTGCGATACGCGACCTGGGCAAGCGCGTTCGGGGCACCGTTGATGTCGAGTTGGAACGAGCTGGACTTGATCCGCAGGTCGTTGGTCTGGGCTTGCGCGACCCCTGCTCCGGCCAGGCCGAGCGCCGCGACCAGGGCCATCAGCCGCGTTGCCAACGGCGCGCCCGCGCTCACCTGGGCAGTCCCCGTTGCGCGCGACCGTTCCGACAGCGACCGGACGATGCGTGTGAGTAGCTGCATGATCGCGGTGCTCATGATCGTATCCATGACTTGGATTCCTCGCGATGCACCTGCTGCGGGAGCGATCGGCTCGTCCTTGAAAGGTGCATGAGATTCACACCTCAGGAACGCAACGTATCCAGTCGACACATGCCGGGTGGAGCGGGGAACGGCTACGCCTGAGGTTTCATTACCGGATAGTAGGGTGGCTTGCACGATACGGCCGTGAACGGGTCGGCATTGCCGCCTACTGTCCGGTCGACACGGAGCTCGACGCCAGGCAGATTCTTCCTTGGCCGCTCGTCTGGCCTGGATCGAGTCC
Organism: Gammaproteobacteria bacterium; assembly: GCA_020444775.1. The sequence goes on along the minus strand of JAGRHX010000705.1, from coordinate 1,780 downwards.
TTCACCGCGCGCCCTGGCCGCCGGGCCCCGGGTCGACAGACTGCTCCGTCGCGACGAGCATGTCATGATGAACGGGGCAAGATGCGCAGCATGTCCGAGGCACGTGGGCGTAGTACCAGGGGTGCTCGCACCGCGGCGCAAGCCGGCGGATCAGAGGGACTGGGGACTGAGCGAGTGACCGACGCTGAACGAGAGATCGTAGAGGGGTTGCGGCGCGGCGACGAGGCCGCGTGTCGCGTCTTGCTGACCACCCAGGGCCCGCGCCTGTTGGCCGTCGCGCGCCGACTGGTTGGCGAGCACGATGCCGCCGACGCACTGCAAGACGCAATGTTGAATGCGCTGCGGCAGATCCAGAGCTTTCGCGGCGAGGCACGGCTCGCGACCTGGCTGCATCGGATCACGGTGAACGCGTGCCTTGCCCGGATGCGCCGCGCGCACACGCGACTCGAGGGCTCGATCGAGGACCTGCTCCCGGAATTCGATACCACCGGGCATCGGCTCGATATTTCGCCAGGCTGGCCGGAGCTTCCGGAAGACGCTGCCGCGCGTCACGAGATCCGGGAGGTCGTTCGTCGCTGCGTGGCGAGGCTACCGGATGGCTACCGGGAGGTCTTCGTGTTACGTGATGTCGAGGGACTTGCCGGCGTCGAGGTGGCCGACATGACAGGCCTCAGCACCAACGCGGTCAAGATCCGCCTTCACCGGGCGCGTCAGGCCTTGCGCACCATGGTGGAAGCCGAGCTGAAAGGGTCGGAGGCATGGCTATGAGTAGTTCAGGCAGACCGGTTCGGTTGACCTGTGAACAGGTCATCGACTTCTTGATGGATTATCTGGACGGTGAGCTCCATGAGGATCTCCGCCAGCGGTTCGAGACACATCTCGAGGTCTGCACAGCGTGCAAGGACTACCTCGACAGCTATTCCAAGACCGTGGCCCTCGGCAAACAGTGTTTCGATGAACCCGAGGCGTTCGTCGCCGAGATGCCCGAATCGCTGGTCGAGGCCATCCTCACGGCGAGCAAGAAGCCAACGAACTGAGCCAGCGCCGTTGGCGCTCACGGCGACTCTTCCCGGCTCGTTTCAACGCTTTGCAGGTTCTCGATCCAATCTCCCCCTGCGCGTCGAATCCTCGATCTGAAACCCTTTGTCGGCTCACCGCATCGAAGGGATACGCGACGCCCGAATCAGCGTTGATGCGGGCGGTTCGCGGTCCTCGTTGTTGAACACCGACCTGAAGGAAACCGAGATGATCGAGAATCACAAGACCCCACCCGCTGCCGCGATCGCCGTATCCATCGCCATCGCGTTGTCGACAGCGCTCGCGCCGGTGTCAGCCACCGCCGCCGGCAAGGAGAAGTGCTTCGGCATCGCGCTGGCCGGCCAGAACGATTGCGCCGCCGGCCCGGGAACCACGTGCGCGGGCACCTCCAAGGTCGACTACCAGGGCAACGCCTGGAAGCTCGTGCCACAGGGCGAGTGCCTCAAGTACGGCGTCGAGAAAGCGGACCAGTACGCGCTGCCGGACAACCGCACCGGATCCCTGGAAGCCCTCGAGCGGGATCTGCCCTGAGCGCAGCGGCCTTCGCGGGGCGCCGGCACGCGACACGCGTGTCCGGCGCTCCGGCTCAACCCGAGCACGAACCTCATGCAAACCCCACCAAGCCTGCCAGCCCAGGCCGGCGTCGGCCTGAAGCCGTGCCACTACCACGCGGTGCTCGACGATCCGGGCGCCGTTGCCTGGTTCGAGGTCCACGCGGAGAACTACATGGGCGATGGCGGCG
>JAGRHX010000704.1 GCA_020444775.1 Gammaproteobacteria bacterium | reverse complement strand
GACCACGGCCCGAGCCATCCAGGCCGCTGGCAGGCCGCCGGACGCACCGCATGAATCTAGACAGCCTCACCCGCAAGCTCAACGAGTACCGTTTCCGGATGACCGCGCGGCGGATTCGCGAGACCCCCCTGATCGCAGGCTCCGGGCGCCCACAGGATCCGATCATCCTGTCGATGGTGCAGAAGAAGGACGTCGACATGTATCTGCTGGCGGTCAAGTCCTTCGCCCGTTACGTGACGGCATCGAGGTTCGTGGTGGTCGCCGACCCGAGCCTGGACGACGAGGACCGCGCCTGCATACAGCGCCACCTGTCACCGATCGAGATCGTCGATGCGAGCCACTTCCATCAACCGGGCATTCCGGTCGGTGGCACCTGGGAGAGACTCACCGCCGTTGTGTCGCTTTGCGCGGATGCATTCGTCATCCAGCTCGACGCCGACACCGTGACCGTCGACTCCCCCGCCCTGGTCATCGATTGCATCGCCGAGGGACGAGCGTTCACGCTGGGCACCGGACAGGGACGGGAAGTCGTTTCGACAACGGAAGCGGCCGCCTTCGCCTGCCAGCTCGTCGAAAAAGGGGGCCGCCACGTGCAGGTGCAATGTGAGACGCATCTGGCGGGGATCGGAGACCGATTTCAGCGCTACGTGCGCGGTTGCTCGGGCTTCACCGGGTTCTCGAGGGGCTGCGCGAACATCGAGGACCTGCTGGTCATCAACCGGCATTTCGGCGATCTGCTCGGTGAGCGCTGGACGAGCTGGGGCACAGAGCAATTCGCCAGTAACCTGCTGCTGGCCAACGTACCCTCGGTGCAGGTCCTGGACATCAACGCATACCACGCGCCGTACAGTGACATGCCGAATCTGTCATTCCTGCACTTCATCGGCCCGCTGCGATTCAAGAACGGCTTGTACCGTCAAGACGCGGCACGGGTGATTGCGGAACTCGGCGCGAAGGCCTGAGACGAGCCGCCGGCGGCTCAGCGTCCGTCAGGCACCGCCGCGTTCGAGAACGGCCAGCCCGGCGAGACGATCTTCGACTGCCCGGAAATGCCGGCATCGCGCAACACCTCATCGATGGTATCGTCCTCCAGATAGGAGCGCGGCAAGGTGCGTAGCACGTTGTCCGCCTTCAGGCTGAGCGCCTCGTCGTGCTCACGTACCCTGGCCTCGTTCTGCACGAACACCTGGTTACTGTCCGGATCGACGATGTAGGGCGTGATGAGCACGACGGTCTCGGTGTTGATGGTGGACTCGGAGGTCTGTGAGAACAGTCCCCCCAACAGTGGCACGTCGCTGAGCACCGGTACCCCGGAACGCTCGATCCGGTCAGCCTTGCGAATCAGACCACCAATCAAGATGCGCTGACCGTGCTTGGCCAGCATCTGGGTGGTGACCTCGGTGGTCGCCACCGACGGTACGCCATCATTGATGGTGCCGGTGCTGACCTCCGGGTGGATCTTCAACAACACACGACCGAGACGGTCGATCGATGCACCGACCTTGAGAATCACGCCGGACTCGATGAATTGCACGGTCTCGGTGGTGACCTGGTTGATGGTGGTCGTGACCCGGAAGCCCAGGCGATCGCCGATGATCACCTCGGCATCGGCATCCTCCAGCACCAGCAGGCGTGGCGTGGACAGGGTCCGAACCCGGCCCTTGGAGCGCAGGGCATTCAAGGTCGCCTCGATATCGGTGGTGACCAGGTTGACGAACAGCCCGGACAACGCGGTCGGCGCGAGCCCACGGGCGCCCAGGACCCACTCCTTCTCGCGCAGATTCCAGTCGATGCCATAGGTCTGATCGGCATCCAGCGTAATCTCGAGGATCCGCGCCTCGATCAGGATCTGCCGCGGTGGCACATCGATCTGCGCCAGGGTCTTCTCGATCCGACCGACAACGGCGGGCCGGTCCTCGACCACCAGCATGTTCCGTTGCGGCACGGCGGTCAGTCGCCCGAAACGGGAAAGGTGCTGTTTCAACACCTCCTCGGCCAGGCTGGTGTCGGTGTACTGCACCCGTAGCGTGCGTACGATCCGGCCGCTGCCGCCGTCTTCCTGACCGAACTCCTCGCGGGCGATCACATAGTAGGTGTTACCGACGTGCTCGACCGCGTAGCCGGCGCCACGGGCGACGGTGTAGATGGCCTCGTCCACCGAGACGTCGTAGAGATTCATGGAGATGTTGCCGGTGACACCGCTGCCGAGCACGATGTTGGCGCGTGCCTGGCGCGAGAGCATCTCGTAGACCTCGTTGATCGGGGTATCCCTGAAACTCAGGTTGAGCGGCTCCTCGGCCCGCGGCATGTCCATGCCCGGGGTGGCGAGAAGCAGCAGAATCAAGATGATGCGGCGTATCGAATCCATGTGGCACAGTGCACCACAGGCACGCGTGCGTTTCCAGCGGTTCGCCGGCGCTGGCCTGCCTCTCAGGGCACCCCGTCCATCTGCAGGATGTAGCGGCGGTCCTGACGCTCGAAAACGGCCCGACGCTCCTCGACGCGGACCAGCGTGTAGCCCTGCACCGACTCGCCGACCAGCACCACCACGCCGTCTACATTGGCCGACGAGCGCATGCCGTTCGGCGCGGCCACGACCGCGGTTGCCAGCAGCCTGGCGTTCCAGGGTGCTGGCGCGACCACCACGGCCGAGCGCGGCGCTGGCGCGCCCGGCACGTCGGACGTCGCGTCCGTGCCCGACGCAGCGCTTTCGGTGACCGCTGTGCTGGACGAGGGACGTGGCGAGAAGGGATCGTATTGCAGCGGCTCGGCCGTGGCCGCGACACCACCGCGGCACAAGCCCAGCAAGATGGCACAACCGAGCGCGACGATACCCCTGACCACCCGCATCAGGCCGGCCCCAGACGATAGGAGACCAGCTCGATGCTGAGCTGTATGAGGCCATCAGCGTCGATCGGGCGGATCTCGAAGCGTTTCACCACCATCGAGCCGAGCGCCTGCTCGACCGAACGCAGCCAGGCGTAGGCGTCCGGAAAGCGGCCCTGCACCTCTACATCGAACGGAACCTCCATGATCTCGCCGCTACGCTGGGTGCGGCCCGGACGCACCTTCAACAATCTCACCTGGTGCCGAGCCGACACCTCGTCGAGCTGTTGCAGGACCAGCGCGGCCATCTCCTGAACCGAACGCTGCGGTGCCTCGCCTTCCAGCGTGCGGCGTAGCCGCTCGACCTCGGCCTGCAGCTGCCGCGCGCGTTCCGCCGGCGATTCCTGTTCGGCGCCCAGGCTCGCCTCCAGCAGCGCCCGCATGCTCCGTAGCCGCTGCAGCTCGCCGACCGGCGGCTTGATCAACAAGGTGTAGCCAGCCGCTACCAGGATGCACAGACCACCACCGAGCAACAGCAGGATGCGCTGCATGGGCATGCCCGCCAACAAGGTGTGCACGCGCTTCATGCCGTTCAACGCTCCTGCAGCAGCACGGCGAGACGCGCCGCGACCAGCCCGCCGCCGGATGCCGTGCTCGACGGCTGTCGATGGGTCTCCAGGATCAGCACCTCCAGGACCTGCGCCTGCTCGCCGAGCCGCGCGGCGAATCGGCCGATACCGGCATGGTCGTTCGCTTGTGCCTCGATCTCCATGTGCGCATGCTGTCGCCAGCTCGGGTCGTTGACGTCCGTGGGCTGACGGATCCGGATCAAACCGGTTTCGAGATCGGGCGATGCCGCGCGCTTGAACTGACCGCCACGATAAAAGCTCCAGCGCATGAAGCGGATGTCGTCGCTGAGCGCCGCGTCGACCAGCCGGAACAAGCGATCCACCGGCGGCCCCGAGCGACTGCCCGCGAGCCGCTCGGCCAGCGCGCTGAGGCGCTGATGATCACGACGCAGCTCGTCCAGGCGTAGTTGCTCGAGCTCCAGTGCCTGCCTGCCACCCTGCAGGTCGGCCAGGTCGGCCCCGACCACGGCCACCGAATGCGCCAGCCCGAAACGGGTCGCGCCCAGCACCGCCAGCAGCGCGAGATAGGCGACCGCGGCGATACGCAGCACCTGCCTGACCCGCTTGCGCTGTCTATAGCCTTTTGGGATGAGGTCGAAGCGGTGCTCAGCCAGCTGCATCGGGGTACCCCTGCCACTCCACCACGTCGCGCAGCGCGGCCGCCGCAGCCACGGAATAGTCCAGACAGACCGCCCCAGTCGTCTGCCCGTCGCCCTCGGGCATCCCGATCAAAGCGTGCAGTGTCGAGTTCGAGGTCGGCGCCGCCGGCAGGGCCAGACGCCGTGCCGGTAAGCCCACCTGCGCGCTCAGGGCATCCAGCATGCCACGCCAGCAGACCGGATCGCCGAGCAACAGCAAGCCGCCAGGACTACTGCCACGGCGCTGCGAGGCATAGTAGAGGGCCACCCGGGTCAACTCGTTGGCGAAGGCGTGCAGGACCGGACGCATTGCCTGATACAGGACCTCGCGCACGTTCAGATCGCTTTCCCGCTCCCACTCCGAGGCAGGCCGATCGGCCGGCCCGTCGTCGCCGATCCGAGGGCCGGTGGGTGACGACGCTGCCGCGCCAACACCCATCCGGCAGACCAGACGTTCGGCCTCGTCGCCGCGCAGATCCATGGACGTCCGGATCGGTGCGAGCAGATCCTGTTTGCCCAGCCTGATGCTTCGGTGCATGGCCAGCGTCCAATGCCCGTCGACCCGTTCGACCGCCAGCACCGTGGTCTGGTGCAGGTCGATATAGGTCACGAGGATGCGATCGCCCAGCGCGCTCAGCGCGGCGGCGAGCGGACCCTGCCGCGCCTGTGGCGCGTTCAGCGCGCGCAGCACGCTGACCGGGACGACCTCGACCGCCGCCACCGACAGGCCGGTGGCCTCGATCTGCTCGAGCAACGACTCCACCCTGTCCAGCGCGGCGACCACCAGCAACACCCGGGTCAGACCGGTATCGGGTCCGGCCGCGCTCAAGGGCAGGTAGTCGACGACCCGGGCCTGCGCTTGCGGGTCGACCAGCTCGGGCATCTGCGCCAGTATTGCCCGCTCCACGCTCGCATACTGCGCCGGGTCGTAATCGAGCTGCCGATACTCGACCAGGTCATCGGCCAGGCACAGCACCGAGCCGTGCATGGCGCGCGGCGAGCGCTGCTTGAGCGCGCCGACAATCCGTCCCAGCGGTCCGCCAGAACCGGCCGACGACTCGGCGGCGGTGTCCAGCGTGGCGAACACCGGTCCGAACAGCGCCCGTCCACCGACTGCGACATCCGAGGTCGACGCATCGACGCTGTCCAGCACATCGGCGCCGAAACCGGCCGCACGGACGTAGTCCGAACCGAGCTGCACGCCCAGAGCAACCGGTCGAGGGCGCGGTCGCAGCGCGATGCGTGGTTTGAGCTTCATGTGTTCGCGCAGGTTGATGATGAAAGAGAGAGCGAGCTCGATACGCAATGGGCCGGCACGCTCGAGAACACTTTGATCTGATCAGATTGATCTGATCAGAACGACCCGCCGGCGACGGGCTTTAGTCCCGTTCTCACAGGCTTTGCCAGGGATGTTCACCCTCCAGCGCAACCGCTCGCGGCGATGCTCACGGCATCGATGAAGAGCCGATCTTGAATGTGCATATCACTCGTGGTCGCGAATCGAATCGCGGTGGAGGTACCGATATAGGCGCTGATATCGATGTTCAGCAGCTGATAGTCGGCATCCTCGTCGGGACCGCTGAAACCATGCAGCTGGGTCCAGCTGGTGCCGCCGTTGGCCGAGACCTCGAGGGTGACCGCCACGGGCCCCTTCATACGTTCGCGTCTGTAGCGCACCGACAGCACCGCCGAGGTGTAGTCGCTGAGGTCGACCTGACGCAGGATCCCCGGTGCAGAGGCACCGTTCTCGATGCTCAGCGCGAGCGCACCGCCATCAAGTGTGATGCGAATGGCCCCGAGCAGGAAGCTGCCGAAGTCGGCGTACTCCTGCCAGTCGCCGGACCAGGGCACCGTGCCGCGCTGGTTGGCATAGCTCATCGGCTCGAACTCATCGGCCGCCTCGCCCGTGCAGCTGCTGTCGCCGGGTGTAGCGCCCGCCACCACCGACGCCGAATTCGCGAGCGCGCGTAACCGATTGTCGGCCGGACTGCCGAACGCGTGCTCACAGCTCGTAAGACCCACGGCCACCGCGCGCGGCGCGTCGACACCCAGCGCCGCGATCGGGTAGCTGTTCGCGGCGCTGCCGCCGTCACCATTGACGACATCGATGACCACCGCGCCCGCGCCGCTGATGGCGTCGGCCAGCAGCAGCCGATCGCTGCCCTGCAGATGCGCAAGTCCCTGCAAATCACCGACCAGCCCGCTCACATCCAGGTCGACCCGCGGCTCGGCGTTCTGCGTGTAGACCCGCACATGCCGCGTGCTGCCGCTGGTCGCGACCGCCAGGCGACCCTCATGGCTGCCGCTGGCGGTCTTGCCGATATAGGCAACCCCGGTCACGCCATCCACATTCAGCGGCAGGCTGGCCTGGGTCTGACAGGCGGCGTCGAGCATCTCCAGGCGATCGTCCCCCAGGGCATCGTAGGCGACCGCGAGCCTGCCGGCGTACAGCCCCGATTGGATGAGCGTCAGCCCCTGCGGCTCGTCGCCACCCCGGGACACGTTACATTCGGTCATCACGCTACCGTCGTCGGCCAGCATGACCAGGCGACCATGACGATTGAGCGCGAGCCAGGCCCCTTCGGCCGGCGCGACGCTGGCATTGAATCGATGCCCGGCCGGCAGGGCGGCAAGCCCCCGCAGCTCGACCAGACCAAAGCCACCGAGATCGATCGACCATGGATTGCTGTCGGGGCTGTAGTCGCTGACACAGGCCGGCAGCGGCGGCGGCACGCAGCTCACCCCGCATTCACAGCTGAAGTCGATCTCCAGACGCGGCCGGGTGACGGCTGGACCATCGGCGGTCATGAACGTCACGTTGCGACCGACCAGGATCAGACCGTGGTTGGCAAAGCGACCGTCGTGCCAGCCGCTGACCAGCTCGGTGATGTCCACCGTCACCTCGGCATCCGAGTTCTGGACGCTGAAACCGGCGACCGACTCGCTGTGGAAATCACCGCCCGGTACCGTCCACGCACGGCTGCCGTCGCGACTGTTCCAGGTCACCCCGTCACCGGTCTCCTCACCGTCACCACTACCCTGGGTCCAGGCGTTCAGCAGCCGATGCACGCTGATATCGCCCGAGCCCGAGTTCTTGTACAGGGTCAGGCGCGCCGCCCGGACCAGCACGTCCGCGGGCAGATTGGCGAGGTCGAACCCGATCAGCATGCGTCGGCCGTTCTTGACCTCGGCACGCGTGCTCAAGCCGTGATTGTCGTCGTCCCTGCTACTCGAGATCTCCGCGTCGCGGGCGCTGGCCGGACCCGGCTGCAGGGTCAGACGCTGCGGATCGCCGCTGTAGGCGGGCAAGCGCAGTTCACGGGCGCGGCTCAAGCCCCCGGCGCCGCTCGCCACGACCCGCACAGCGACCGGTGAGCCGTCGGTGGGCGCGAAACGGGTAGTCAGCGCCAGACCGGACAACCGGGTGTCGCCCAGCGCATGGTTCTCGCAGGCGGACCGGGCCAGCAGCCAGCGGGCCCGGGCCACGCCGCCCTCCAGGGCAAGATCCAGAGCCCGGTCGTCGTGCTGCAGACCCACCGAGTGCACACCGCTGGCGCTACGGCTGGCGGTACGCATGGCCAGCGCCGAGAGCAGCGCCAGCACCACCAGCACCACGACCAGGACGTAACCGCCCGACTCCGTCCGCAGGAACCTCACAGGCCAGCGCCCAGACGAACGCTGGCGGCGAGGCTGACCGAAACGCCGTCGGTCCCGCTCAGGGTCAGACTGATGCTCACCAGCACCGCGCCGCTCGCCCCCACGCTTCTGCGCACATTCAGACTCGATACGTTCGCGCACAGCAAGCGTGACTCGACGCTGCTGGCGTCGCTGGCACCGGGGATCGGCAGGTCCTCGTACAGATCGGTGCCCGACAGTCTGAACACCACGACGTCCAGCCAGTCCTCGTCACTGACACCGTCCTCGTCGTCGTCAGCGGAGTCGCCCTCATCGATCAGACCGTCGCCGTCGTCGTCCACCCCGGCCACCCCCGGCGCGCCGTCGCCATTCATGTCGGCGCCGGTGTCCTCGTCGACCCGGCCGTCACCATCGTCGTCCAGACCGTTGCGCGGATCCTCAGAATACTGACCGTCCTCGTCGTCATCGCGCTTCTGCGCCAGATCCAGCAGCAGCACCGAGATCGCCTCGTCCACCTGGCCATCGGCATCGTCGTCCACACCACGCACCCCGTGGCGGCCGTCGTTACCCATGTCACTCGGCCAGTCCTCGTCGATCCGACCGTCACCATCGTTGTCGGCGTCGGGCACACCGTCGGCATCGCAATCGGGATCGCATTCGTCGGGAATGCCGTTTTCGTTGCGCTGGGTGTTGAGCGCGTCCGGCAGGATCAGCAGACGCGAGCGCTGCACCGCCCGGGTCATGCGCTGCATCGCGTACTGCGCGCGCAATCCCAGATCGGCACGCGTCGCGGCGGCCTCTCCGAGCGCCAGCCAGCCGCTCAAGGCCTGCAGCAAGGGCACCAGCAGCAACGTGCCCAGCGCCAGCACCAACAGCATCTCGACCAGGCTGAAACCGCCGCGTCCGATCCGGCGACAGCGCTCAGCGCACACGTAACGATTCGAAGCGGGTCGCATGATGCTCTGCCTCGACACGAATCAGCAGCACGCCATCGTCGACGCCGGTCAGCACGTCATCGTCGCCGTCCGCGTTGTCGGCATCGAAGCCGAGCACGCTGACCAGGATGCGCGGCTCGCTGCCCACCGGGTCCGACAGGTCATTGCTCGGTTGCGAGCCCGAGGCCTGTTGCTCGAGGATCTGAAAGCTGTTCGCCAGCACCTGCTCCAGCTTGGAGCTCAGGGTCAGCTCCAGCGACAGCATCTGTCCGGCACTGCTCGCGCCGGCCAGTGACTCGGACAACATCCGCGTGATCGGCACCAGGGCGACACCCAGCAGCAGCATGGCCAGCAGCACCTCGACATAGGAGAAGCCGGTCTGACACGTGCCCCGGCTCACGGCCCGGAAGCCTCGACCACGCGCAGCGCGCCGGTACCGGCCTCGATATGCAGGCTGCCCAGCGACTCGCCGGATCTGAAGCTCAGGCTCGCACTGCGCACACGCACGCCAGGGGCAACGCCGCAATAGGGCTCGCCGCTCGCGGTGAAGGCAATGAGCTCGGGCTCATCGCAAGTACCGGTATGGGTGACGCTGAGTGAGAGCGCCGGCGCGGGTGGTCCGAGCGGGATCGCGTAGGGACGCTTGGCAATGGGATCGAGCACATCGGCGTGCACGGTCGGTGGTGTGCTGGAGTCGTCCAGACGGACCACCGACAGCGTCATGCTCGCCCGCTCGTAGCGCAACGCGTAGGGCGTGCGACGACGTCTGGACTCGTCACGCGCGAAAGCGGCCGCGGCGCGGACCCGCTCGACCGTCGCATCCACCGCCTGCGCCCGATTCACCTCATCCATCACCGGCATCATCATCAGTGCCGCGATGCCAAGGATGCCGAGCACCACCAGCAGCTCGACCAGCGTCACGCCACCGGGTCGTCGGCCGGGTCGTCGGCCATATCGCTGGATCACGTCGGCGCACATCGTGTGCCTGGCGAGCGATGGTGGCGGCGGCTACAGGTCGTCGTAGTTGGCGTCGTCGGCGATGAACTTCCCGGTCTGGATATCGTAGCGCCAGCCGGCCGCAGTGGCGCTGCCGGTCATGATCAGGTTGCCGGTATCCACCACGACCACAGTGCGGTTGTCGGTGATCGGGTTCTTGGGGATGCCGTTCAGACCGAGCTCGGCGCTCTTGATGTAGGGGCCGAAACGAAAGGTGCTGTCGGTGGTGCTGCAAGCATGTCCGGTGGCATTGGTGTACATGGTGAGCTGGTCGGCGAAGGCCTGGGCCTGGGCGGCCGCGTTGCTGGCATCACCGGTGCCCTTGGTTCCGGAGCTCGGGCAGGTACCCGGGGTCACCGCGGTCGAGGCACCGGGATACGCGCCATGCTGCTGGTAGTACAGGTCGATGGCCGCACGCATGCGCGACAGATTGCTGGCCAATGCCGAGACCTTTGCATCGTCGGTCGTCGCGCTCAGCTGGGGCACGACGATGGCGGCGATGATCGCCAGGATCACCACCACGATGAGCAGCTCGATGAGGCTGAACCCCCCGCTGCGACGGCGTTGTGACGTACTCATGGGTTACTCTTGTCGGGTTCCGTCGAGGCGCCGAGGTGGCGACGGCTCGGGCCGATGTCGTGTTGCACGGTTATCAGGAACAACGGCAATTTGCCGAGCATCTTTACTCGGTGACTGTAAACAGCGGCGGCCGCCGCAACACGCCCGGAGCAGCTGTGCACGCCGGCACGGCTTCCAGGAACCCGGGTCGTCGCCCGCGCCGGGTGCTCTGATTGATTCAGGTCACCGCCCTTGAAAGCTGGAAGATGGGCAGGATCATCGACATCACCACCATCCCGACCAGCACCCCCATCAGCAGCAACATCAGCGGTTCAACGACGCGCGAGTACAGCTTCACGCGGCGCTCGAGCTGTTTCTCGTAGTGGTCGGCCAGACGCTGGGCAACGCCACCGATGTCGCCAGCCGCCTCGCCGGTCATCAGCATCTGACTGGCGAGCGTCGGCAAGCGTGAGCCACGCTCGAGCGCGCCGCTCAGGCTGCCGCCGTTGAGGATCGCCTGCTCGGCACGTTCGAACACCTCGGCGAAATGCGGATTGCGTATCAGGTCGCGACACGAACGCAGCGCCGCGACCAGCGGTACCCCATGGGCCAATGACAGACCCAGCACACGCATGCTTTGAACCATGTAGATCTGCAGGAACAGATCACCGATGAACGGCGTACCGAGCTTCATCCGCTCGCACAGCAGACGCACCGATGGCCGACTGAAGAGCAGGTACACGAGCACGCCGGCCCCAATCGCCGCCAGACAGACCAGCACGGCGTGCTCACGCAGCAACGCGCTGATTCCAAGCAGCACTCTGGTGAGCACCGGCAGCTGGTCACCCAGCTGAGCGAACATCAGCTCGAACTTCGGGAACAAGAAGCCGAGCACGAAGCCGATCACCGACAATGACACCAGCAGCAGGAAGACCGGATAGGCCATGGCCGCCGACATCGCGCCACGCAGCTCGGCCATACGCTCGTCGAGCAGACTCAGCTGTCTGAGCACCGAGGCGAGGAAGCCACCCTCCTCACCGGCGCGGACCAGATACATGAAGGTCGGTGGGAACAGATCCGGGTAGCGGGTGACCGCGGTGGAGAAGGACTCACCACCCTCGATACGATCCGCGATGTCGCTCAGCACCGCGGCGAAACGCGGATCGCCGGTCTGGCCGCGCAGCGACTCCAGGGCCTGATGCAGGGGCGTGCCAATCGCCAGCAGCAGCGCCAGGCGCTCGGTGAAGGAGGTGCGTTCCCGCTTCGAGACCATGCCGCCGTGGAGGCTGGCCAGGCGCAAGCGGCCAACGTCCGATGGAGCGCCGCCCTGACGTCCACCGAGTCGTCGACCGAGTCGTCCACCGAGTCGTCCACCGGGGACGCGCTTCGTGTCGGCATCGATGAGCTCCAGCGCCATGTCCGCTGCGTCCCGCCGCTCGCTCAGGCCGCCGAGACGACCCGGGCGACCTCCTCCACCGTGGTTCGACCGGCCAGCGCCTGGGCAATCCCCGCGTCCATCAGTGTCTTCACACCCAGCTCGCGAATGTGGGCGCCAAGATCCTCACGCGACGGGTTGTTCATCATCAGGCGCTGGGTCGAGGTGCCACACTCCAGCAGCTCGTGGATCGCAAGACGTCCACGGTAGCCGGAGTCGAAACATTCGGTGCAACCGCGCCCACGCACCAGCCTTATACCGGTATCCGCGGGCACGCCATAGGCCGCCAACGCGTCCTTGGGCGCGACAAAGCTGGTCTTGCACGCGTCGCAGACCGTGCGCACCAGCCGTTGGGCTACGACCGCGCTCAACGCCGAGGACAGCAGGAAGGGCTCGATACCCATGTCCAGCATCCGGGTGATGGCACCGACGCTGTCGTTGGTGTGCAGGGTAGACAGCACCAGATGCCCGGTGAGGGCCGCCTGCACCGCGATCTCAGCGGTCTCACGTTCGCGTATCTCGCCGACCATGATGATGTCCGGATCCTGCCGCAGAACGTGTTTGAGCAGCGTTGCGAAGGTCAGCTCGATTCGTGGGTTGACCTGATTCTGGTTGATAAGGTCCAGCTGGTACTCGACGGGGTCCTCGATGGTGACGATACTCTTCTCGACGCTGGTCAGATGTCGGATCGCCGCGTAGAGCGTGGTGGTCTTGCCACTCCCGGTCGGACCGGTGACCAGGATCAACCCATGACTGCGGGCCAGCAGCGAACGGAAGCGCCCGACGTTGTCGGTGCTCATGCCGAGCTCGTCCAGGTCGACCAGCGAACGCTCACGGTCGAGCAGACGCAGCACGACCTTCTCGCCGAAGATCCCGGGCAGGGAGCTGAAACGAAGGTCGATGACTCGTCCCCTGGTCTGCACCTGTATGCGCCCGTCCTGCGGCAGCCGACGCTCGGCGATGTCCAGATTGGCCAGCACCTTCAGACGCGAGACGATCGCCGGGTGCACGTCCAACGGCACGTTCATCACTTCGTGCAGCACACCGTCCACCCGGTAGCGGACTCGTGAGCTCTTGCGTGACGGCTCGATGTGGATGTCGCTGGCACCGCTGGCCACGGCCTTCTGCACCAGGCCGTTGACCAGATTGACCACCGGGCTGCCGGAAGCCAGCTCGTCGATGACCTTGACGTCGTCGACCGTGTGCTCGATGACCTCCAGATCGCCGCTGACGTCCAGGCCGCCGATCAGCTCGTCCAGACCATCGTCCCGGTCGTGCACCACCTTCAAGGTATCGGCGATCTCGGCGCGGGTCGCGACCACCACACGAATCCGCGCGTCCAGCTCCGAGGCAACCTGGTCGATGACCGGCACCGCCTGCGGATCCGGCACCGCCAGCACCACCGTGTCGCGGATCCTGAACATCGGCAGACAGCCAAGCTGCTGAGCACGGCGGAAGCTGAGCTGGCGGGCAACCGCGGCGTCGTAGGCGCCCTGACGTAGCGCGATGGCTTCGACGCCGAACTGTTGGGCCAGCGCCTGGTTGAGCTGTGTCTCGTCGATCAGCGCCTGCTCGACCAGCACCTGACCGAGTCGCTTGCCGCTGTCGCGTTGCACCTCCACCGCCTCGGCGAGCTGCTGCTCGGTGACCAGCCCCATGCGCAACAGTCGTTCACCGAGCGGCACAGGCTCCAGCAGCCGCGTGTCGGCGGGTCGCGCCGGATGCTCGACATCGTCGTCCAGATCGGCGAAGTAGCGACGGATGCCCGTCACCCGGAAGACATCCTTCAAGACCGGCGAGAGATTCGCGGTGCGAATCCCCGCCCCGTTACGGAGCATGTTGTCCTGGGCATCGAGCAACACCTCGATCGCGGTGCTCGAGATCAGCGCGACATTGGTGAAGTCGAATACGATATCGCTCTCAGTGCCTGCAATCAGCGGTTCCAGTACCTTGCGCAGCTCGAGCACGCTGGCCTCGTCGTTCAGCGACCCGGGCGGCGCGACGTACTTGGACAGACCGATGGTGGAGCAGGCAAAGCTCATGCCGGCGGTGCTCAGCCGCTGTTGCCGATGCGTGTGCGCGACAGAGCGGGCTCGGCGGCTGCGTCGTTCGATGGCGACTGCAGCAGGCTTCTGCTCTGCGCCGCCAGATACTCGTTCAATGGCTCGGGTCGACCGATACCGTAGCCCTGCGCGAAGTCCACGCCGATCTCATGCAGACGCGCCAGCACCGCGGCGTTCTCGACGAACTCGGCGATGGTCTTCAGCTCCATCACGTTCGCCATCTCGGTGACCGAGCGGACCATCGCCGCGTTGATCCGGTCCGAGAGCAGACCGCGCACGAAAGCGCCATCGATCTTCAGATAGTCGACCGGCAGCTGCTTCAGATAGGACAGCGAGCTGAGACCGGTGCCGAAGTCGTCCAACGCGAAGCCATGACCACGCTCCTTGAGCCGCCGGATCAGGGTGACCGCGTCACTCAGATGGGAGATGGTCGCGGTCTCGGTGATCTCGAAGCAGAACGCGCTGCTGGGCAGACCGCTGTCCCTGACACACGCGTCGATATGGTCGAGCAGGGTCGGATCGCTCAGTGACAGACCGGAGAGATTGATGCTCATGACCTGACCACCGGCCTCGAACAGCTCCGGATGGCGGGCCGCCGCCTGCATGGCGTGGGCGATCACCCAGCGGTCCACCCGTCCCATCAGCTGGTAGCGCTCGGCCGCGCCGATGAACACGAAGGGCGAGATCAGCTCGCCGCTCTGCTCGCGCAGACGCAGCAGGATCTCCAGATGCCGTGGCTCGTTGGAGTCCGGCCGGATTGGCACGATGGGTTGCGCGTAGAGCACGAACTCGTCGTTGCTCAGGGCCCGGTTGATGACCGGGATCCACTGCATCTGGCCGTGATGCAGGACCATCGCGCCATCGTCGCCGGTGAACTTCCAGACCCGATTACCACCCGCACTCTTTGCGACCTGCGCGGCGGTCTCGCCGTTGGACAGGGCCGCCTCCAAATCGGTGTCAACCAGGTCCACCACGCCGATGGTCACGGTCGGATTGAACAGCTTCTCGTGCCAGTAGAATCGGTGGCCTTCGATCTCGGCGCGGATCTTCTCCGCGACCCGCTCGCCCACGCCTTCGGCGGTGCTGGTGACCAGCACCGCGAACTCGTCGGCCATCACCCGTGCACAGATGTCCTCTTCCCGAACCTGCTGGGTGATCAGCGTCGAGATCTGACGCAGCAGCTCGTCACCCGCCGAGTAGCCACAGGTTTCGTTGACCACCATCAGCTGATCGACGTCGATGTAGATCAAGGTGCCGCTGGCACCGCCGTTGGTCGGCCGTAACATGCTCTTGCACTGCAGGAAGCCCTGCCGGTTGTACAGACCGGTCAGCTTGTCCCTGAAGCTGCCCAGCACCCCGGCTATCTGCTCGGCTATCAGCTCGATCAGCCGCCGCTCGGGGCTGTCCAGCGGACTCTGCTCGCGCGAGGAGAACACTGCCAGCACCCCCATCGCACCGCCGGCCTCGATGCGGATGGGCACGCAGATCATGCGCCGGCCAATCGCCGTCAACCCGGCGTAGCGGGGGTCGATGGAGAGATGCTCGATACGCAGCGTGCTCTCGCTGCTCTCCAGGGTCGGCAGGATCGCCGGGCGCGCGCGCTCCCAGGCGCTGCGCCAGCTGCTGCGCACGTCGACGTTGCGATCGGTGCCCACCGAGATCAGCAGACGATCGCCGGGTGACTCCATGATCACCGCGGTGATGTCCAAGAAGGAAAGCATCGAGTTGAGCAGCTTGCGCAGACCCTGGACGTCGGTGGATTGCTGTGAGCGCGGCGCCCGCACATCGATGTCGTAGAGCAGATTGAGCTGCTCGTAGCTGGCACCGAGCTGGTCGGCGAGCCCGGTCACCTCGACCATCAGCCGCAGCTCGTGCTCGAGTGTCCGGGTCACCGACTCCAGCAAGGCGCGGTCACGCTCGCCGGGCTCAGCGGCCAGCGCCGAGACCGTGCCGCGAGCTGCGGCACCGCCAGCGGTCTCGAACTCCGCGGCCATCCAGCCGATACACGTCGACGACACGTCGTGTAGCGGGGCAAGACATCGCCAGACACCCGACTCGACCCACAGCCGCAGCTCAGACGCACCACCCTGCGCGGTGCCGACGTTCTCCTTGAGCGCGATCACCAGCTGCGCAATCCGATCCTCGCCCGTGGCGCGCGTGCAGTTGAGCAGCACGCCCTCGCTACTGCACAGCGCGACGTGGGCAATACCTCCAAGACCGGCACCGATCAGCGCCGCATAGCGCTCCAGGTCCATCTCCCCGGCAACGACTGTGCTTTGCGCGGCATCCATTATCGGTCGCTCAGTCCAGCCCAACGGGCGGATCTCCCGCCGGTGGGTCACCCAGTGGCCGACCGGCCAGCTTCGGGTCGATACCGGCGGATTGCATGCGCAGCTTCGCTGCTGCGTGCCGCGTCGCTGGTCGTACCGCGCGTGACTCGGTGCCGATCCCGGCCGTAGGCTCCGTTTGCGGGAAGAACTCGCCGAGGTGCTTGAGCAGCACGCGCAGACTGACCGGTTTCTCCAGCAGCCGGAAAGCGACACTGTCGCTCAGCCAGTCACCTTGCATCGACTCGCTCCGACCTGTGACCATCATCACCAGACGTGGCCGGGTCCGCTTGTTGCTCACGCACGATCGACAAAGATCCTCACCGTCGACACGCGGCATGTTCAAATCGGTGATGACGACATCGAAGTGTTGCTCTTCGAGCCGCGCTTGCGCCTGTTCTCCGTCATAGGCCACCACCACCTCATAGCCATGCTTGCTCAGTCCCATCTTCAAGACACGGGTAATATGTGGCTCGTCATCCACCACCAGCACACGCGGCATATCAGACTCCAATCTTCATCAGCAACGGGGTCTTGGGCAGACGGATGCGGAACTCGCTGCCCTGACCGGGCACACTGTCGAGCTCGATCCGTCCCAGATGCAGCTCGACGATCTCCTTGGCCAGGGACAGCCCCAGCCCATGACCCTTGGCCTGCACGCCGGGATCGTCCTCCAGCCGCAGGAACTTCTCGAACACCGCCTCGTGCTTGTCCGAGGGGATCCCCAGACCGGTATCGGCCACGAACAGCACGATGGCCTCATCGCTCTCGCGGGCGCCGATGGTCACGCGGCCGCCCGGCTTGTTGTACTTGATCGCATTCGTGGCGAGATTGTTGACCGCCACCCGCAACAGCTCCTTGTCGACGCTGATGTAGGGCAGCTGCTGGGGGACCTCGAGCCCGATCTCCAAGGACTGCTCCTCGGCCGCACCGCTCAGGCTGGCACGGATGTCTTCGAGCAGGTCCTCGATGCGCAGACGACTGCGATTCAATCTCAGGTTGCCGCTCTCCAGCCGCGCCAGGGAGAGCATGTTGTTGATCAGCGCGCTGATCCGCTCGACCTGGTCATTGATGAGGTTGGCGGCCTCGAGGCGGAAACCCTGATCGTCACCCTCGTCCTCGAGCAGCATCTCGCCGTACATGCCGATGACGTGCAGCGGCGTCTTCAGCTCGTGTGCCAGCTGGGCGATCAGATCCTTGCGCGCCTGCCGGGCGAAGTTCTCACGCGTGGTATCGACCAGGGTCAGGAGGGTGCCGGCGGGCTCCACGTCGTCCCGACTCGCGAACAGCGGGTGCGCGGTGGCGGTCAGACGCCGGTCGGGTCGCTCGTCCGGCGAGAACTCGACCATGCCCATGACCCGCTGCTGGCGGGTCAGATCGCAGGCCGCGAGCAGCGAGCCCAGCTCGGATTCCCGACACCAGCTCACCGGTCGCTGAGTGCGCACCCGGTCCGGCTCGACGTGCAGCAGGCGTGCGAACTGGTCGTTGGCGAACACCGGCTCGCCGGCACGGTCGAGCACCAGCAGGCCGTCGGGCAACGACTGCAGCACACCTTCCATGCGTGCGTTCTTGAACATCAAGGCCTTGCCACGCGCATCCATCGAGATCCGCGCCTCGTCGGCCTGCTGCAGGCGGGCGTGCAGCTCGCCGAGCAAGGTGTTGAGATTGCTCAACAAGGCCCCACCCTCGCCGCTGAGCTGCAGGTTCAGCGGTGGCGTCTCATCCGGTCGCGCGAGCTGCGCCTGCACCGCCTCGCGCAGCCGCTCGTTGGCCAGTCGCATCGGACGCAGCTCGCGCCTGAGCATCAGGTACACCAGCGGCGCGAGCAGGAACACCGGCAGCACCATGCTGCTGACCGGAGACAGCGCGGCAACGCAATCGAGCAGACCGGGCTCGCGGTAGCCAACCCGGATCATGCCGACCAGGTCGCCGCTCTCGAGCAAAGGCGCGGTGAACTCACGATAGCGTGTGCCGTCCGTGCTCGCGTCCAGGGAACGTTCCTCGAACCAGTCGCTCGGCCGATCGCTGATCGGTGCCACCGGCACGACGACGCCGTCGCGTTCGGCCCCGGCAAGGCGCCGACCGTCGGGAGCCACCACCAGGCCATAGGCGAAATCCGGGTTGCCCTGCAGGTGGCGCAGCAGGTCCAGGGTCGGGCTGTGGCCATTCGCCGCCAGCAGCTCACCGGCCGGCACCCGACTGAGCATGCGCGCCAGATTGCTGCCCTGACTGCGAAGCTGGGTGAGACGTGCGGCGTGCAGCTCGTGCACCAGCCAGGCGCCGAGTGAGATGATGACCATCAGCACGAGCGGCGTCGTCCAGTTGCCCACGGTGGGCAGACCGGTGAACTGCAGACGTGGTGAGGGTATGGCTTGCTCGGACATCGGCTCTCATTGTCGGCAGGATCGCAAGGCGCTTGATTGCCGGTCATCCGTCGCCAGCAGCCGGAGTACCCCAGAAGTCGGCCAGCGTCCCGAAAACGGGGCTCCGGCATGGCGAACTGTGCGCACGTTCACACCTCGCCTGCGCCGGTGCGCAGACGCGACCGGGCTTGACCTCGGGCAGCCCAAACGCCGGCGCGGCTCCACCCGGCCAGGCGGGATCGGTACACTGCGAATCACGCCCCGGGTCCGCCGGGCCCGGGATGCGGACGGGCACGCTGCGAGGTTGCAACATGATTCTCATCGCCGACGATTTGATGACCGAGGACGAGCTGCGCTTCCTGCGTGGTCTGTATGCCGAGCTGCCGGTGCAGCAGGGCGCGGATACCGCGGAAGGCGATCTGAAGCAGGTCAAGAACAACCGCCAGCTGCTGCCGGGTGGGCGTGGCAAGGAGATCCGGGCGCGGATCATGGAGGCGCTGAATCGCAAGGAATATCTGAGCTTCGCCCTGCAGCCCAAGGTAGTGAGCGCACCGTTGCTGAACGTGTATGGACCGGGCGAGACCTACGGCGACCACACCGACGCGCACCTGGGTTGGAGCAACGATCGATTCTTCCGCTGCGACATCTCGTGCACGATCTTCCTGGACGACCCGGACAGCTACGACGGCGGCGAGCTGTGCATACGCAGCGATCACGGCGACGCGCGCTTCAAGCTGGCCGCAGGCAGCGCGATCTTCTACCCGACCTACTTCGTGCACCGGGTGCAACCGGTGACCCGCGGCGAGCGCCGCGCCTGCATCCTGTGGATGGAGAGCCTGGTACGCGACGCGCAGAAGCGCTGGCTGCTGTTCGAGCTGCAGAAGGTACGCAGCTGGATCGAGGAGCGCGAGCCGGTGGCCTCGCTGCCACGCCAGTCGTTGGTCAACGTCTGTGAGAATCTGCACCGGATGTGGGTCGATCCCTAGGGAAAGGCCTATTCCATCCATGGAATGAATCCCATGGAATAGATCAGCATCGCAAAGCGAAAATGCGATTTCCGCTTTGCTCACGAAGTCGACGACTTACGTCGTCGACTTCGGTGGCACATCCCTGTGCCACACAGGAAACGCTGATAAATCAGCGTTTCCTCAGGCGCG
>JAGRHX010000703.1 GCA_020444775.1 Gammaproteobacteria bacterium | reverse complement strand
GTCCTTACCGCCGAGCAGGTCTACGCTGGAATCTGGATCCTCGGAGCCATCGGGCTCATCCTGTCAGCGTGTAGCTGGGCTCGGTTGTTGCCAGGAGTCATCGGATGGGTTGGCTTCACGATTTGCGTGACAGCGATGGTTGCGGCGGCCACAGACGACTGGCAGGAGCGCGCAGTAGCAGGATTCGTCGGTCTTCTACTACTCATTGCGCTGGTGATCAGTAGGCGAGCGAGCTCGAGGCGAGCCATACGACCAGGCGACTATCAGTCCGAGCTCTTGAAGCTATGCAGTGGTGATACCGCGATCGCTACGGATTTGATTCGATACGAGCTCAAAAGACATCCTGGGTTCTCAAAGCAAGCTGCCGCAATGGCTGCCGTGGCACGGCTTCGGCATGACCGCCAATAGGCACGCCCGAAGAGACGGTCGGGCGAAACCGCTTCATATGAAAGCGCGGCGCCTCGATGCCAGCCGAGCGAGCGCGAGCCCCTACGCTCTGCCACACCTGTGAGGCAAGACGACCGGTCAAGATAGGTGACGTCCTACGGCGAGACGGTCGAGCGGGTCGGGTCTTGGAGATAGTCGAACCGGTCGGCACGGGGCGTTCCACATGCATCGATGCGCTCGGCCTGGGACCTTGACCGGCCGTCATTCTCGAGGGCTTTCGCCATCACTTGCCGCGCCGAACTCGGCACTGGCGGGAAAGGCGCTTCCGCCCTCGTAGAATCCTTCCGGGATCAGCAGCCCGCGAACGAATTTCGCCTCCCGGGTGTCCAGCGCCGTCAGATGCCGGGCGACGGCTTGCAGTGCCTCGCCCAAGGCGGTATCGGCGAATATCCAGGCACTGAGGGCCTCGTGGTTCGGGGCACCGGGACCCGGCTGCGCAGCGATCGCCTCGTGATAGAAGGTCCGCAGATCGTCCGCGATGTGTCGGATCAATACCGGCATGTCGAATGCCCACTCGATTCCTACCTCAGGGGCGTGGACGACATCGCCAGTGTCGGCCATCGTGCCGAGCGCACGCGCGACCGCGTCTACTTCATCGACTCCGGCGCCGGTCACCCCGAACAAGGTCCGGCCACGCGCAGCACGGGTCTCGGCAGACCACGGCGCCAGACGGGCAACTTCGGCGAGCAGGCGCTCCGTGATGGTTGTCGCTTCCGCAATCGGAAACGTCACAGGACACACCCATGTTTCCGCGTCGGCCTCGGGGGGCGCTTCGACCGGATAGTCGACGATGGTGGGGGCCGTCGCGGTGTCAAGGAGCGACAACGCCGCGCGGATGACCTGCTTTTGGAATTCCGGATCCTGGGCGGTGCCCAGCGGACGCCCGAGCGCGAAGGGTACCCACAGCGCACGAGGCGGCCTGACCGCCTCGCTTTGCTCCCGGATCAGGCTGATGGACGTCGTGGCGACACCCGCGCGTTCGATGTAGTTCGCCAGGGCGCCCACGGCACCCGTGCAAATCGGTCAAACGGGCAGGAGCAGGGCGACGTCGACACCATCGGCCGCAAGCAGGCGGCCCACCTCCTCGCCAGTGTCGGCGAGCGCCTCGTGGTTCGGTTGCGCGCCCATGAACGAGTAGTGCCAGCGTGACACGCCACCGATCTCATCGTTTGCCGCCATCTCACGCAGTCGGTCCAGCGGAAACCAGATATTCGGGTCCTGTTGGAACGCGCTGCGGTCGAAATTGGTGCTGATGTGTGATACCACGACATCAGCGAAGTCGACGTCACCCGGCAACAGCCGGTAGTCGACGGCGCCCACCTTGAAGGGGGCGTCGTGGCGACGATGCAGCCCTGCTGTCGACACGATGGCGACCGTCGATTCCGCTAGCGGTTTCGGGCGAATCCAGGCTGCCGGTGCGACCGGCCGCATCGCGGCGGCGCGTGCTCGCATGTGGGCAGCCTCTGAGGGGTGAAGATCGCTCAATCGAACCATGCTTGCTCCTTGGAAGGCAGCTGGGGGCCGAGGCAGACGTACGATGAAGCCGAGGTTACCGTATCCTCGCGGTGACCGGTGCGACTTTCGTCGCTCCGACCGCCAGGCTCGTGGCTGACTGCGCACATCATGATCAACGTCGTCGGCGTGAATCCCGGTGACATCCGCCCTGCGCGTTCAATCCCGCTCCACAGTCTTCTGCTCCTTCGCCACGTCATGCAGGGTCGGTGGCACCCAGCCGCGGTCTAGACGGCTGCCGAAGGCCGCACTGTTGCCGCGCATGAGCTGCTCGTACCGCGCCAGGTAGAACTTGGTCCGCTCGACGTAGGCGGTGTTCTCGTGGGCGGGGACATCCGGGTCGAACAATGACGCGAGATCGCGCATCTGCTCGCGATCGTTGATGACATAGCCACGAACCTGGCGTTCGGCGTCGTAC
>JAGRHX010000702.1 GCA_020444775.1 Gammaproteobacteria bacterium | reverse complement strand
GCTCGGTGCGGCTCTGGAACGCAGGTCTCGCTGCGGCCTCCCCGCAATCGCTCCACGAACGCGGAACGTACGTCCCGGGCCAGGCCGAGGCTCCCATCCGGCAACCTACCATAGCCGCTCCCGATGTCCTTCGCGCAGACCTCGACCGTCGGCGGTCTGGGCGGTGCGGGTTGCCGCGGGATACGGGTCGGTTCTCAATCTGCTACGGCCGAAGCGCGAAAGCCTTGACCCCGGACACACTTCTGCCGGTCACTCCACGGGAGTGATCGTGGCAGCTGGTCCCGGGGTGCGCCCGACCGGCAATGCCGACCGGCCATCCCGGTCGGGCGACTGCGGCGCATCCGACACGGGAATGTCCATCCGAGGGCAAGCACGCCGTGCTCGGGCGCCATGGCCTCACGCACGCTCCATCGTGCACAACAGCGGGTGCTTGTTCTCCTGCGAGTAGGCGTTCACCTGGGCGACCTTGGTTTCCGCAATCTCCCTGGAGAAGATTCCGCAAACCCCTTTGCCCTGTGTGTGAATCTGCAGCATGACGCGAACCGCCGTCTCCCGATCCATGCTGAAGAACTGCTCCAACACGTGAACGACGAATTCCATTGGCGTGTAGTCGTCGTTCAGCAAGATAACACTGTAAAGCGGCGGCCGCTTGAGCTTGGGCTCGCTCTCCTTGACGGACAGATCGTCGTCTAGGTTGAAGTCTGGCTTGTCTGACATATGCGTCGCTCGCTGGGCATGACTCAATGGTCAGGGAACACCATGAGGTCAGGGCACACCGCCGGGGTCAGGGCACACCACCGGGGTCAGGGCACACCATCGAATCCGGTCGGGCCACGGCTGGTCCGGCGACGGATATGCCCCGGGGACACGCTCCGGAGCATGTTGTCGTCATGGTGGAGGGGCTCGCGACGGCGAACCGGGCATGGCAGACCGGGCTTGTAGGGTCCAACTCTACTACGCGTGGCTCGCGTGGGGACCCCGCCCCAGAGCATTCCAGAAGGGCAATCCAGAAGGGCAATCCAGACCTTCGCCCGTCACACTGTCGGACGGGTGGGCGATCCAGTCGTAGGTGCGGCGCCAGCCGTGGGCCGGCGTTGCCGTGCCCGGGCCCCGAAGGTCAGCGTGGCAAGCGCGCAACGATCAGCCGAGCAGTTCGTCTAGGATGCGTTCGTAGACACGACTGAGCAGGTCCAGCTCTTCCACCGTGACACGTTCGTCGACCTTGTGAATGGTGGCATTGACCGGTCCGAGCTCGATCACCTCCGCGCCGGCCGGGGCGATGAAGCGGGCATCAGAGGTGCCGCCCCCGGTGGAGAACTCCGGTTCGAGATCGCAACATGCGCGTATCGCATCGCTCACGGCTTCGGTCAGCCGCCCGCGCCGGGTCAGGAACGGGTTCCCCGACAAGGTCCATTCGATGTCATGCTTCAGGTCGAAGCGTTCGAGCAGCGACCCGACCCGGCTTTTCAGTCCCTCCGCGGTCTGCTCGGTCGAGAAGCGGAAATTGAACAACGCCTCCAGGCTGCCGGGGATCACGTTGCTGGCGCCGGTCCCGGCGTTCAGATTCGAGATCTGGAACGAGGTCGGTGGGAAGTCGGCGTTGCCCTGATCCCACTGCTCGAGTGCCAGCGCGCTGGCGACCGGCGCGAACGCATGGATCGGATTGCGGGCATCGTCCGGATAGGCGACGTGACCCTGCACGCCATGCACCACCAAGCGGCCGTTCAACGAGCCACGCCGACCGTGCCGCACCACGTCACCGAGTCTGGCGCTGCTCGATGGTTCGCCGACCACACAGTAGTCGATGCGTTCGCCGCGCTCGACCAGGGTCTGCACGACCTTCACCGTGCCGTTGATGGCGGGGCCCTCCTCGTCACTGGTGATGAGCAGACCGATGGAGCCGCGAGGCTCGGGATTACGCTCGAGAAATCGTCCGCAGGCGGTTACGAAGGCGGCGATGCTGCCCTTCATGTCGGCGGCGCCGCGGCCGTACAGCACGCCGCCCTCGACCCGCGGTTCGAATGGTGGCGACGACCAGGCGTCGAGCGGACCGGTCGGGACCACGTCGGTGTGACCTGCGAACACGACCAGCGGCGCACGGTCGCCGCGTCGCGCCCACAGATTCATCACCTCGCCGAAGGGCATGTCCTCGCACTCGAAACCGAGCGGTCGCAGGTGCTCGCTCAGCAGCGCCTGACAGCCGGCATCCTCGGGGGTGACCGAAGGACGCTGCATGAGGGCCCGGGTGAGTGCGAGTGTGGGAGATGGCTGGCTCATGTTCGGCGACTCTGGATGATGTTCTGGGTGATGCCCTGCCGGATCATGTGCTGGTTGATGGACCGGGCAATGCGGACCGGGCAATGCGGACCGGGCAACGCGGACCGGGCAATGCAATGTGACGACATGCAGTGCGGGCGCATTGTGAACTCGAAGGCGCCACCTCGCGCAAGCGTCATGCCATGCCGGTGGCGACATGCTCAGGCGTCGGACTCCGGTCGTCCGCTGCCACGCGCTGTGTCGCTCGTTGGCGAAGCGTTGCTCGCAGCTGGTGACGATGGGTTCTCCGCCTCGGTCGCCTGTGTGGTCGGTGCCTGCTCCGCCAGATGGCCGCCCAGGTACAGATAGACGCCCAGACCCATCATGAAGGCGAAAGTCAGGCCCAGTTGACCGAAGAGCTTGAAGTTCACCCACACCTCCGTATCGAAGTGGTAGACGACATAGAGGTTCAACATCCCGAGCGCGATGAAGAACACCGCGCACGCCAGGTTGAGGCGACTCCAGACCCGGGCGGGTAAGCTCAGCTCGCCGCCAAGTGCCCGTTGCACCAGCGTTTGTCGGGTGAACAGCTGAGAACCGAGGAAGACGACCCCGAACAGCACATTGACGGCGGTCGGCTTCCATTTGATGAAGCGCTCGTCCTCGAGCAGCAGGGTCAAACCACCGAGCAACAGCACGGCGATCAACGTGACCAGGTGCATGCGATGCACCCGTCGCTCCTTCCACCACGTGTAGCCGAGCTGCAGCAGGCTGCCGATGATGACCGCGACCGTCGCCGCGAGTATCCCTTCGCGATGATCCTCGTACAGCTTGAAGACCACGAAGAAGAGGATGATGGGAAAGAAATCCAGGAACAGCTTCATAGTGCAGGTATCGCGAAAGTGGAGGTCTTTGCGTGACCGCAGCGCGGTCCGCTCCTTGGGCTCCGGTCGAACGGATCATGGATCTACAGCGGGCGCCTGGAGCTTGCGGCCCGCCCCGCTGCCAGCGGGTTGGTTTAACATGACGCGCCTCCGCCCGGCTCGTCCTCAGGGGCCCGTGATGTCCGCCCGCCGGCGGAAATCGTCGGCAAAGGACGTCCAAGCGAGGACGACCGGTCGAGGCGGGCCGGACGGACATGGCCAGGCGGGCGATCAGGGACATGCGGACGGTCAGCCGCCTCGAGACCCGCAGTGCCTGCACCAGCGTCCGATGGCGCCTTGCCCACCGCTCCAGCAGCTGGCGTGTGTTGTCGGTCGGCACTTTAAACGGGCGTCTGCCAGTCGTCGCAACCTTGCCGCGGATCCGCGGCCGCTTCGCACGAGACGCTGGTCGAGGCAGGCCTCATGCCGGGAATGTCCCGCGATGACGAGCCGAACGTGATTGCCGACCGCGATGCGAGACGCCGAGCATCGGCCATGGCTGAAGCGGCCAGGTCGCCGCATCCGGCGCCAGCGGTCCGTAGGCCTGCCATTGCCGATGCAGGCCATTGCCGATGCAAGCCAGTGGCGGTGCCATTGTAAGTGGAACCGGGTCGCCACGGTGTTGACAAGCCGCCAGCCGTGACCGGGTTGGCAGCCTTGCGAGTCCGCTGTCTGTCAGACTCGACAGTGTCGACTGCCTTCGTCGTGCTGGCCGCGCGTTCCGGGCGGCGGCTGTGTGCCATGCCCAGAGCCATG
>JAGRHX010000701.1 GCA_020444775.1 Gammaproteobacteria bacterium | reverse complement strand
CGGTGAACAGGCCCTCCAGGTTGAGTAGAAGAGAGGCCGCAGCCCCGGACGTGCGTTCCAGGCCGAGCATCAACAGCACGGGAGCAATGACCCCGCCGGCGAGGATGGCGCCGGCCATCCAGGGCCAGTCAGTGCGTGTCAACGGCGCCTCGCGTGTCACTCGCTCACGGCTGCCCCAGCGCCTCGCTTCGCGCCAGGCCAGCAATCCAATCCCTGAGCCGAGATAGAGAAGGCCCGCCAGTGCCACCGGCGGTACGTCCTCCAGGAGCATTTTCGCTACGGGGGTGCTGAGGCCGAACAGGGCAGCAGATGCCAGGGCAACGAGGATTGAAAACTGCATCGAATACACACTATCTGTAAGGAAACGGTAACGCGGCTGTCAGTGCCAGTGGTTGAGGATACGGCGTACGGGGTAAATTTTCTGCCAATACCGGATTGTGACCATGCAACTCCGGGTGCGAGAAACAGGGTGTTCGGAAAAGACAGGGTTCTCGGCGCGGTGGTGCGCAGCATTCGCAGCGTAACTCCCGGCGGGCGGCGGTCATTGTCCGGATGGAGCCTGTTGTGCCCGAAATCGGGGTACGCACGTTGGCCGGCGTGACAGCGGAGCCACCTCGCACTTTTAATGCGTAAGATTGACTCGTCAGGTTGCAGACAGTAGATTTCGCAATCGGGTTCCGAAACCAGCCGTTATCGAAGCAGTCACGATGTTCAGCCATTTCCGCCAATTAACCAGCTACAGGCGCGCCATCGCGACGCTGCTGGTGTTGGCCGTGTTTTGCAATGCGATCCTGGCTGGCCATTACCACCTGTCCCACGATGCCGACTCGATGGCGGTCGATACCAAATTTGATACGCACGCCGTCAACTTGCATTCCGTTGTGGATGCCGCAGACGCCGACCATCATCAGTCGGACGTTCACACGTTGGAGTCTGCGGAGTTCCCAAGGACGACAGCATCCGGGTTTCTGGTAGCCCAACTTGCCTTGTTCTTTTGCCTGTCGCTGTTGTTGCTTCCGACGCCTGTGCGAAGGGTGTGCCTCCGCGGCGCACGCGACGACTTCGAGCTTCCTCACCTCTATTGGCGTAACACGCCACCCCTACGCGCGCCGCCTGGCGTCTGATCTCTTCGCTGACTAGCCATCGGCCCTGGCCGGTTTGACCCTGCGGTCAAGCGACCGGTCGTAGCTTTGGTATTCGATTTGATTGGACCCGGTTGAGGTCCAGGGAAGCACTATCATGCGTATCTGGATTGGGGTATGTGCCCTGGTCTGGGCGATGTCCGCGGCGGCGACGTCCGCCAAGGACACCCAGTTGACCCTCGAACAGGCGATTGCACTCGTCCTGGAAAACAACCCGCAGCTTCAGGCTGCGGACTTCGACGCCCGTGCGGCGGCCCAACGTATCCGCCAGCAGGGCCAGGAAACGCCCTGGCAGCTCGGTGTGCAGGTGGAAAACTTTGCTGGCACTGGTGTCGCCAGCGGCATCGACGACGCCGAGACGACACTTAGCCTGGGTCGGGTGCTCGAGCTCGGCGACAAGGCAGACTTGCGTAGCGAGGTCGCTACGCTGCAGGCGGGTCTATTGCGACACGAACAGGACGCCGAGAGGCTCGATCTCCTGGCCGAGACAGCCACCCGGTACCTCGCCATCGCGCGTGCCCAGGCACGGCGCGAGCTCGCCCGGCAGCAGGTGGAACTGATGCGGCGCACGTTGCGGGCTGTGCGACAGCGGGTAGATGTCGGTAAGGCACCCAAGGCGGAACGCAGCCGGGTAGAGATCGGCCTCGCGCGCGCCGAACTGTCTCTCGAAGAGACCCAACATCTGCTCGCAGTCGGGCGGCGGCAGCTGGCCGTCCTGTGGGGGGATATGGAACCCCACTTCACCGGTGTCAGCGCTGACCTGGCGAAGCTGTCGGTCGAACCGGAATTCATGGCGCTCGAGCAGGCGCTGGAGCGGAATCCGGCACTGGTGCGGCTCGCGACTGCCGAGCGTCTGGCCGACGCCCGTCTTCGCCTGGCGCAGGCCCGCCGTGAGCCGGACCTGGATCTGTCAGCCGGTGTGCGGCACTACAACCGCAGCGATGACGTCGGACTGGTGCTGTCTTTCAGGATGCCTCTGGGCAGCAGTCCGCGCAGCGCACCCTACGAGGAAGAGTCGCGCCTGCTGGCGCAACGTGAACCGCTCTTGGCGCAAGATCGCCGCCTGGGATTGCGCACCACGCTGTTCGCGCTGTACCAGGAGCTGATCCACGATCGCGATCGGTTCGAGACCCTTAACAAACGCATCATCCCCGCGGCCGAGCAGGCGCTGGGCGACTACACCCGTGGCTACAACGCGGGTCGCTATTCACTACTGGAACTCACCCAGGCGCAGGAGACCCTGCTCCAGGCCCGCCTCGAGGCACTCGACGCCGCAGGCGACCACCACGAGAACCGTATCCAGATCGATCGCCTGGTCGGGACCGACCTTGTCTCGGGAGTTCAGCCATGATTCGAAGTATCTTCCTCTCCCTGCTGGTCGCCGCTGCCGTTGGCGTGGCCGCGTGGCAGTTACTGATCACCCCTGCCGGTACCGCGGCCCAGGCTCCTAGCGGACATGGTGCCGAGCCTGCCGAGGCACCGGAAATCCCCAAGGGCCCGAATGGTGGCAAGTGGTTTGAGCAGGACGGCTTTGCTGTCGAGTTGGCCATCTACGAAACCGGCGTCCCACCCGAGTTCCATGCCTACGTCTACCGTGGTGGCCAGCCGCTCGCGCCGGACACCGTGTCCCTCGAGGTCACGCTGAGTCGGCTCGATGGTCAGGTGGACCGCTTCGCCTTTGCACCCGTCCAGGACTACCTGCGCGGCGATGGCGTGGTCGTCGAGCCGCATTCGTTTGATGTCACCATTACCGCGAGTCACAACGGCCAGTCCTACCGCTGGCAGTTCGCGACCTATGAAGGGCGGACCAGCATCCCGGCCGCGATGGCCGCCGAGGCCGGCATCGAGGTGGCACCGGCGGGGCCCCAGACGCTGGTCGAGACGTTGGTGCTCAATGGCCGGGTGATGACGCCTCCCAACCAGCTCGCACAGGTCAGGGCGCGGTTCCCCGGGGTCGTGCAAAAGGTGGATGTCGAGTTGGGTGACAAGGTGGAGGCGGGCGCCGTCCTTGCGCACATCCAGAGTAACGACAGCCTGCAGACCTACCAGGTGAAGGCTCCCATCGCTGGCGTCGTTCTGGACCGCAATGTACAACCCGGCGCGGCGACCGCTGATACCCCGCTGTTTTTGATCGCCGACCTGTCGCGCGTCTGGGTGGAGCTGGACGTGTTCGGCCGGGATACCGGCAAGGTGCATCCCGGTCAGGCGGTGTCCATCGAAACGTTGGACGGTGTCGGCCACATTGGCCAGATCGACTGGGTTTCGCCACTGGCGACCCATGCCAGCCAGAGCATCCAGGCCCGGGTGGTATTGGACAATGCCGAGGGCCGCCTGCGTCCCGGGCAGTTCGTACGTGGCGTCGTGACTGTGGCCGAGCATCCGGTGGACCTGGCCGTACGTCAGGGTGCGATTCAGAAGTTCCGCGATTTCCAGGTGGTGTTCGCGCGCATCGGCGAGACCTACGAGGTGCGCATGTTGGAGCTGGGTCGCGCTGACGCTGACTGGGTCGAGGTGACCGGTGGGCTCAAGCCCGGTACCGAGTATGTCACCGAGAACAGCTACCTGATCAAGGCGGACATCG
>JAGRHX010000700.1 GCA_020444775.1 Gammaproteobacteria bacterium | reverse complement strand
TCGATCCGCTGCAACACATCGTCGATGCTGCGACAACCGGCAAGACTCGGCAGTGCCTCCTTCAGACCCTCGCGATCCATGTGCGCATGTCCGTCGATGAGCCCGGGTACCACCCGGCGACCCGCCGCGTCCACAAGTCTGGTGTGCGGGCCGGCCAGTGCCAGGACCGTCTGGTCCTCGCCCAGCGCCACGATCCGGCCGCCGCGCACGGCGGCCGCCTGTACGCAGCGATCGTCGGCGTCGAGGGTCGTGATCCTGCCGTTGTGGACGACCAGATCGACCGGCTGTGCGGCTTCCGGGCCCTCCCGCTTCGAGTCCTGCTCGTCATGTGCCATGATCCGGTCCTCCGCTACAGGCAGTTGATTCGATGAGCTCCCCATTGTCGCGCATCCGGCTTGCCGTGCAGCCCATCAGCGCCGAAGTCTTCGCACCCTACGGCCGGTTGCTTCAGCCACGTGCTCATCCGGTGCAACGCGACTTCACCGATGCCGGTCTTGAATGTGATGGCCGGCCGACCCTCAACGTCATCTGGCAGCCCCCGGAGGGGCTGCGCTTCACGCGCCTCGAGCGTCACAGCGCGCTGACCCAGGGATTTGTGCATCTGCAGGGCGGGCCCGCTGTGATCTGCGTGGCCGCGGCCACCGACCCGTCACCGGAATCGATACCGGATCCGCACGCGCTGCGCGCCTTCAGGGTCGAGCCGGGCATGGCCTGGTTGTTCCACCGCCACACCTGGCACGCCCTGGACCGCTATGTTCCCGGGCCCGAGGCCTGCACCTTCCTGATCATCAACAGCGACCCCAACCCCACCCAGATCGTCGATTACGCGACCGGTGTGAGCGAGCTACACGCCGATCTGGGCAACGATTCCGCGCCGCGGCGGATCGACCACGCCGCTGGCCAGGGCATCGAGTTCGAGATCGACTCGACCGGCCTCTGAGCACAGGCCCGGCTCGACGGACCTGTGACCGGGTCTGCAGATCCGCGACGAGCATCCGATAGCGGATAAGGGCCCGCGTGCCCTCCGTGATCCTGGTGATCCAGGTCGTTCCCGGGGGGCGGCGCGGGCGTGATTCCCAGGCAATCGGCGCGGACATGCGAAAGACGGGCTGGCGAATAACGGGCTGGCAGGCACCGGGCGCACTGAAGTGGCGCCGCGGTGGCGCCGGCGGGGCGGAGACCGGATCCGGCGTGGACCATGAAGGTCCGCGACGCTTGCCCCTGCCCGACACCTGGCGCCGGCTGGACGTGCTGCTGGCCAGCGTCCTCATCAACCTGTTCGGTCTGGGCATGCCCTTCGTGGTGCTCCAGGTCTATGACCGCATCCTGCCCAATCAGGCCGTGGACACCTTCTGGCTGTTGCTGCTGCTGCTGGTCGGGGTGGCGATCGTCGAGTCGATGCTGCGTATCGGTCGCTCCGTGATCCTCGCCTGGTATGGCGCACGCTACGAGCACCAGCAGAGCATGGCGCTGCTCGACAGCTTGCTGCGCTGTGACCTGTTGCGCTTCGAGAGCAGCGCGACCGGCACCTATCTGGATCGCATCCAGAGTCTGGAGAAGATCCGTGAGTTCTATTCGGGACAATCGGTGCTGTTGCTCGTTGATCTGCCCTTCGTGCTGATCTTCCTCAGTCTGATCTTCTGCTTCGCGGGGCCGTTGGTGATCGTGCCGCTCGGCTTCATCGCTCTGTTCATCGTCATCTCCTATGTGCTGGGCAAGCAGCTGCGACGGGCGCTGAGCTCACAGTCGAGCATGGACGAGCGCCGCCAGAATTTTCTCATCGAGGCCCTGACCGGCATCCACACGGTCAAGTCCATGGCCATGGAAGCGCCGATGATGCGCCGCTACGAGCGTTTGCAAGCGCAGTCGGCGGAGAGTGTCTATGACCTCAGCCGGATCAACTCGCTGGTCCAGGGAGTGGGGGCGAGCTTCTCGCAGGTGGTCATGGTCACCTTCGTCGCGGTCGGCAGCATGCAGGTGGTGAACAGCAACCTGACCATCGGCGCGCTGGCCGCCGGCACCATGTTGTCGGGCCGCGTGCTGCAGCCGGCGCTCAAGGCGATGGGGCTTTGGACCCACATGCAAAGTGTCGAGCTGGCCCGTGAGAAGACCGAGTCGGTGCTGAACCTGCCTAGCGAGGCCGTCTCGCGTAATGCGCGGCCGGTACGGTTGCGCGGCGCCATCGAGCTCAACGACATCCACTTCCGCCACGAGGGCGCGAGTCACGACCTGCTGGCCGGGATCTCGATGCAGATCCAGCCGGGTGAGTGGATAGGCATCACCGGCGCCAACGGCGTGGGCAAGAGCACCCTGCTGAACCTGATCATCGGCTTCATGTCGCCGGCCCGTGGCCGGGTGTTGCTCGACGGCCAGCTGATCAGTGAGCTGGATCGGTCCTCGGTGCGGGCCCAGATCGGCTTGATGCCGCAAAAGGGCGTGATGTTCGAAGGGACCATTCTCGAGAACATGACCTTGTTCAGGGACGGTCGCATGATTGACGAAGCGATCGAGCTGACCTGCGCGCTGGGTCTGGACGACGCCATCCGGCAGCTGCCGCAAGGCCTTGACACCCGCATCGGTGGCTCGATGGTCGATGTGCTGTCCGAGGGCATGCGCAATCGCATCATCATCGTCCGCGCCATCGTCGGTCAGCCACCCATCTTGTTGTTCGACGATGCCAACTGCGCCTTCGATGCCGGCAACGACGACCGGCTGATGGCCCTGTTGCGCTCACTCAAGGGCAAGCGGACCATGGTCATGGTCTCGCACCGGCCATCCCTGCTGCGTCTTTGCGATCGCCAGTACACCTTGCAGGACGGGCGTCTTGAACCGCGAACCGAGCAGGTCTTCGGCGCCCCCGGTGGGGTGGCCCCGACCCCGGCCACGGTGCCGCCGACGGGGGCGGGGCCTCGTCCGGCGCCGAAGCGGGCCGCGGTGCGGCGCAGCGAGACGCCCGGGCAGGTGGTGCGGACATGAACGCGGTCGTGTCAGCCAGCGTCGAGCCGCGAGCGGCGGCCACCGCGGTGCCATCGACCGAGATGCTCTCCGAGCGCCTGGCAAGGGCCCTGCGCGAGCAGGACCTGGATACCTTCCAGAGCGCCTGCCCGCACGCGGGTGCCCTGCTGCCGTTGCTCAACGCGCTCGGCTGGCGACGTCGGCTGAGTGAGGTGATCGAGGCACTGCCGCACTTCGCTGAGCATTTCGACATCATCGACCTGCGCAACGTCATGGTCTCGCTGGGTTTCGAGAGCGATGCCGTGCGCACCCGCGTGCACGATATCGACGCGAACCTGTTGCCCTGTCTGTTCGAGACACGAGCTGGCGAGGTCCTGGTGATCACGCGGCGTGAAGGCGATACCTTCAGCTGGTTCGACACCCATCAGTGTCTGCAGCGCAGCGGCTCGATCGAGAACCTGCCGGGCACCGCGTACCTGTTCACCGACACCCGGGTCACACACGCGGTAGACCGGACCAACGATGTGCAATGGTTCGGTACCGTGATCAAACGCTTCAGGGGGCTGGTCAAGCATCTGCTGATGATGACCTTGATCCTCAATCTCATAGCCCTGTTGGTGCCGCTGTTCATCATGGTCGTGTACGACAAGATCATCGGCGCGCGCTCGCTCGATGCCTTGCCATATTTCGTTTGCGGACTGGCCGTGGCCTTGCTCTGCGAGCTGGGGCTACGGGTGTTGCGTGCGCGTACCCTGGGGCTGGTGGCCGGCCGGCTGGACTACATCATCGGTACCTCGTCGTTCTCGCAGCTGGTTCGTCTGCCACCCATCTACACCGAGCGATCGACGGTGGCCGCGCAGCTCTCGAAGCTGCGCCAGTTCGACGCCATACGTGATTTCTTCACCGGTCCGAACGCGCTGGTGGCGCTGGAGATGCCGTTCGTGCTGTTGTTCCTGGTGGTGATCGGTGTGCTCGCAGGTCCGATCGCCCTGGTTCCGCTCGGCATGCTCATCGCTTACGTGCTGTTCGCGCTGCTCTGGCTGCCGCAGGTCAACGAGCGTGTCGCTGCTTCGGCGCGCGCGCGAACCGCGCGCCAGCAGATCCTGATGGAGACCTTCGCCGGCATGCGTGAGCTGAAGGCGCTGGGCGCGGAGCGTGCCTGGGGCGAGCGTTTTCGCGAGAGCTCGGCATCGGCGATGCAGGCCGGTTACCGGACAACCATCAGTCAGGCGGTGCTGCAGAGCGTGGCCCAGGGGCTGATGAGCATCTCCGGTGTGGCCGTGCTCGGCTTCGGCGCGATGGCGGTGATGGCGGGGGAGCTGAGCGTCGGCGCCTTGATTGCGGTGATGGCGTTGCTATGGCGGGTGCTCGCGCCGCTGCAGAGCGCGTTCCTCGCCTACGTCAAGCTCGACCACATCGGCCAGGGCATCCGTCAGCTCAATCAGCTCATGCGTCTGGACGTGGAACGCATGACCAGCGAATCTGGTTTGCTGCTGCCGGAGGTGATTGGCGGTGTGAGCTTTCAACGGGTCAGCTTCAGGTACGGACCGGACTGTGACCCGGCGTTGCTCGGGGTCAGCTTCGAGGCGCTTCCGAAGGAGTTCATCGCGGTGGTCGGCGACAACAGCTCGGGGAAATCGACCGTCCTCAAGCTGATCGCCGGCATGTACCGCCCGCAAGGTGGCGCGTTGTGCATCGACGATACCGACGTGCGTCAGTTCAATCCGGTGGATCTGCGGCGCATGGTCGCCTACGTGCCACAGAAGCCAACGCTGTTCCACGGCACCATCGCCCAGAATCTGCGTCTGAACGACCCGATGGTCACCGATGCACGGCTGCGCGAGGCGCTCAACTCCGCCGGTATCCTCCAGGACGTGGAGCGGCTGCCCGAAGGCCTCGAGTCGCGACTGGGTGATGCGGCGACCGCGCGACTGCCGTCGGCGCTGATCCACGGCATCTGTCTGGCCCGTGCCTATCTGCGCGACGCGCCGATCCTGTTGCTCGACGAGCCTGGCGCGTCGCTGGACCATGAGGCCGACCAGAAGCTGATCCGCTATCTGAAGGCCCGCAAGGGACAGCAGACAATCATCATGGTCAGTCATCGTCCCAGTCATGTGCGGCTCGCGGACAAGGCGATCGTCATGCGTGGCGGCATGCTCGACTTCTACGGCGATCCAGAGCAGGCGCTGGAGCACATGCGAGGCTGGGTGGCATGAAGAGCATCCTCGACGTGAATCTGGGCTGGCAGCTCGATGGCAGCGGCGTTGGTCTGCCGCGCGCCCGTGCCCGCTATCTGGCTCAATCAATCAACCTCGAGGAGAGCGACGTTCCCGGGGTGGTCAGCGGCGGAATCTTCCTGACCCTGGTGCTGGTCGTGGCGGCAATCATCTGGGCCGCGGTGACCGTGGTCGCCGAGGTCGCGACCGCACAGGGCAAGGTGGTGCCGGCCGGGCTCAACCATCGGGTCCAACATCTCGAAGGCGGCATCATCGAAACGATCGATGTGCGCGACGGGGACGCGGTGCAGGCCGGTCAGCTGTTGCTGCGGGTGGCGAACCGCGTGCCCAAATCGGAGCGTAGCCAGATCCTGGCGCGACGTGCGACGCTGTTGCTGGAATCCGAGCGCATCCTCGCGCTGATCGAGTCACGCGAGCCCGAGTTCGGTGAGCTGGGCGAGCACTGGCCGACCTTGGCGGCGCGTCAGCTCGCCACGCTGACCGCGCAGAAGGCGCGCCTCAACAGCCAGCTTGAGCTGGCCCAGGCCCGGGTCAGACAGCGTGAGGCCGAGCTGAAGCGACAGCTACGTCAGATCGAGAGCGGTCGTGCCGAGCTCGCGGTGCTGCAGGAGCAGCTGGCGATTCGTGAGAGCCTGGCCGCGCGCGGCGCCTTCTCGACCGACGATCTGCTGTCGCTGCAGGCACGACTGCTGGACCGGCAGGGCCAGCTCGCCGCCGAGGAGGATTCGGTCGCGGTTGCCCAGGACGCGCTGGAAGAGTCGCGACGGGCGGTCGCCGAGGTGCGTTCGCGCAGCATCGAGCAGTCGGAGCTTGAGATCGGTCGTATCGCCGGCGAGCTGGCCGAGGTGGAGGCTACCCTGCTGCGGCTGGAGGACGCGGTGCAGCGATCGGAGATCCGCGCGCCGGTTGCCGGTGTGGTCCAAGGGTTGGCGGTCAATACCATCGGTGCGGTGATCGAGCCGGGTGCGATCCTGATGGAGCTGGTGCCGGCCGACCGACAGCTGATCGTGGAGGCGCGCATCTCGCCGAACGACATCGGTCACATCAAGATCGGACAACCGGTGGATATCAAGGTCTCCAGCTACGATCCAGCGCGTTACGGCAGCGTGCCGGGACAGCTCGAACGGATCTCGGCGTCGACCTTCCTCGACGAGCAGGGCAATCCCTACTACCGTGCCGAGGTGAAGCTGTCGAAGATGCACGTCGGTAAGGACGCGGTGTCGCACCCGATCATTCCGGGGATGACGGTGCGTGCCGACGTGCTGACCGGTGAGAAGAGCATTCTCGACTATCTGATGAAGCCCATCTACAGAGGCTTCCAGCGCGCCTTCACCGAGCGCTGAGCGACGTCGTCCACGCTCAGAGCCTTTTTCCGGTCCGGTGGTATTGCGACCTGGCTTATAGTCACGCCTGGTGTCGGCCGGCTCACGGGAATGCCTGGGGTGATTCCCGGGTG
>JAGRHX010000699.1 GCA_020444775.1 Gammaproteobacteria bacterium | reverse complement strand
TGGAGACGCCGATGGCATGCGGCATCGGCATCTGCTTTAGCTGCGTCGCCAAGGTGCATATGGGCGATGGTGGCTGGGACTACAAACGCACATGCGTCGAGGGGCCCGTCTTTGACGCCAGCGCCATCCATTGGGAACGTTGATGGGCCAGTTGCAACAGCCGGGCATCGGCAAAGTGTATCTCGTCGGCGCCGGCCCGGGCGATCCGCGGCTGCTGACATTGCGTGGCCGCGAGTGCCTGGCGACAGCGGACACGGTGTTGTACGACTACTTGGTCAACCCGCGATTGCTGGAGCATTGTCGAGACGACGCGACGCGAATTTGCCTCGGCCGACATGGCCGCACGCGGATCTGGACCCAGCCGGAGGTCAACGCCAAGCTGGTCGAGCTCGCGTTGTCGGGACAGCGCGTCGTGAGGCTCAAATGCGGCGACCCGATCGTGTTCGCTCGCGGCGCCGAGGAGGCCGAGGCACTCGAGACACACGGCATTCCGGTCGAGATTGTGCCGGGCGTCACCTCGGCCCTGGCAGAGCGGCTGACCGGTGGCCGCTATTTCGAGATCGACCCGGACCGTGCCCAAGCTGCCCGCTATGGGCTCAATATCGCCGACATTCAGAGCATCGTCGCCGGGCTGATCGGTGGGGAAACGATCGGTGAGACGGTTGAGGGTCGTCAACGATTTCCGATCAGTCTGCGCTATCCGCGCGAACTGCGCGACAACGTGCAGCGTCTGCGCGAGCTGCCTCTGCTGACGCCGACTGGTGCCCAGGTTTTGCTCGGTGATGTCGCAAGAATCTCGATCACCGACGGGCCACCGATGCTGAAGAGCGAGAACGCGCGGCTGTCAGGTTGGGTCTACGTCGATGTGCGCGGACGCGACCTGGTGTCGGTGGTGGACGACCTGCGCGCTGCTGTCGGCCGGGAGGTCAACTTGCCGCCGGGCTTCTCCGTGTCCTGGTCCGGCCAGTTCGAGTTCCTTGAGCGTGCCGCCTCGCGCCTGCGCATGGTGGTGCCGGCGACGCTGCTGATCATTTTCGTGCTGCTCTACCTGACCTTCGGCCGCATCAGTGAGGCAGTCCTGATCATGGCCAGCCTGCCGTTCGCACTCGTCGGCGGCTTGTGGTTGCTCTTCGGGCTCGGCCACAACCTGTCAGTGGCCAGCGCAGTTGGCTTCATCGCACTGGCAGGCGTCGCCGCGGAGTTCGGCGTGATCATGCTGCTGTACCTGAAGCAGGCCTGGGAACGCCGACGCGATCAACGCAGTCAGGATGCGTTGATCGACGCCATTCGTGAGGGCGCTGTGCAGCGTGTTCGACCCAAAGCCATGACCGTAGCCGTGATCCTCGCGGGATTGCTCCCCATCATGCTCGGCGGCGGCAGTGGGCACGAGGTCATGCAGCGCATCGCCGCCCCGATGGTGGGCGGCATGATCACCGCGCCGTTGTTGTCGATGTTCGTGCTCCCTGTTGCCTTCCTGCTGATGCACCGGTCCCGAGCACCTTCCCGAGTCGATACCTCTGGACCTGACCGACCGTAGCTGGCAGGCATCGCAGTCAGGGAACCAACGCTCGGCCCGCATCATCCGGAAGGATGGTCGATAGGCACCGACTCGAGTACCTCCGCCACGAAAATCCAACCCGCCACGTGCTGTCCGGTACGGCCGTGGCGCTTCAGCAAGGCCACGACCGACGCCGCTTCGGCGTCTTCACAGAACACGTCG
>JAGRHX010000698.1 GCA_020444775.1 Gammaproteobacteria bacterium | reverse complement strand
ACGTTGTAGAAGAAGGCCCAGAACAGGTTCTGCCTGATCTTGCGTAGGGTCGCGGTGGACACCGCGATGGCGGCCTCGACCAGCCGCAGATCGGGGTGCATCAAGGTGATGCCGGCGGTCTCCATCGCAATGTCGGTGCCGTCACTGACGGCAATTCCCAGATCGGCCGCCGCCAGCGCCGGCGCATCGTTGATGCCATCGCCGACCATCGCCACCAGACCACCACCGGTCTCGCGCAGGTGCTGTGCGAGGCGCTGGATATGCTCGGTCTTCTGCGCCGGCTGCAGCCCGCCCAGCGCCTCGTCCATGCCCACCGCACGACCGACCCGCTCGGCGACCGCCGGCGTGTCGCCGCTCAGCAGCAGGGTGCGGATGCCACGCGCCTTGAGCCGCGCGATGGCCGCACTGGCCTGTGGTCGGATGGGATCCTCGATCAAGGCCAGGGCCACCGGATGCCCGTCCAGGGCAATGTAGACCGGTGTCGCATCGACATCGGATGGTGTCTGTCCGGCCAGGGAGCGTGTCAGTGAATCATCGAGCCGCTCCTGTAGCAGGGCCAGGTTGCCGACCAGCACGGCCACCCCATCGACACGTGCCTGGATACCACGCCCGGTCAGGCTCATGAAGTCCGTGACCGTGCCCGACTCCAGCCCACGAGCACGTGCCGCCTCCTCGAAGGCACGGGCGAGCGGATGCTCACTGTTGCGCTGCGCGCTCGCCGCGAGCCCCAGGATCTGCGCTTCGCTCCACTTTATCGACTCGAAACGATGCAGGCCGCGCAGGCTCGGTCTGCCGCGGGTCAAGGTGCCGGTCTTGTCGAACACCACGGCTTTCAGGTGCACGGCCCGCTCCAGCGCTCGCGCATCCTTGACCAGGATCCCGGACTGCGCGGCGGCACCGGTGCCGGCGACCAGTGCTGTCGGTGTGGCCAGACCCAGCGCACACGGGCAGGCGATGACCAGCACGGCCACCGCCGCGCCCACGGCATGCGCCAGATCGCCGCCTGCGAGCAGCCAGACCGTGAAGGTGAGCACGGCCAACACCATCACCACCGGCACGAACACCCGGCTCACGCGATCCACCAGTTTCTGCACGGGGGCCTTGCTGGCCTGCGCGTTCTCGACGAGCTCGATGATCCGCGCGAGCGTGGTGTCGGCGCCGATCTGGGTGACCTCGATCTGCAACGCACCGGTGCCATTGATGGCGCCGGCGATGACCCGGTCATCGGCCTCGCGCAGCACCGGCATGCTCTCACCGGTGACCAGTGACTCGTCGATCTCACTCGAGCCGTGCAGGACGCGACCATCCACCGGGATCCGCTCTCCGGGGCGTACCAGCACCCGGTCCGCGATACGGATGTCGTCGACGGCAACCATCTCGACCTCGTCGTCGCGCATCCGCCGCGCAACGCGGGGTCGCAGATCCATCAAACGGCTGAGCGCGGCGCTGGTGCTACGCTTGGCCCGGCTCTCGAGAAACTTGCCGAGCAGCACCAGGGTGATGACCAGCACCGAGGCTTCGAAGTAGAGCTGCCCGGCGGCGGCCGGCCCCATCACGGCCCAACGTGCGAGGCTGAAGAAGAAGGCCGCCAGCGTGCCCATGCTGACCAGCACGTCCATGTCTGGCGCCAGGCTGCGCAACGCGCGCCAGGCGCCGCGATGGAAGCGCAGACCGATACCGAACTGCACGGGCAGGGCCAGCAGGAACTCCCAGGTGGGGCTCAGATGGAAGCCACCGCCGAGCGGCATCGCCAGCATCTGCAGCAGGAATGGCGCGGCCAACAGCGTGCAGACCAGGATCGTCGCCACCTCGCGGGCATCGCTGTCCGACGTGGTGGCGGCTTCGCGCAGCCAGCGGCCGATCCGCGCCGAGGCCGGAGACGGGATGGCCGGCGCGTCCGGCGCGGCGGTCGTTGATCCGCTTTGCGTCGTCTGCCCAGCGCGTTCGGGTAGTGCGATATCGAAGCCGACCGCGCGCACCGCGGTGCGCAGTCGTGGCAACGCGTCCGCGCCGTCGAGGACCCGTAGCCGGGCGCTGTCCGTGGCGGCATTGACCGTGACTTCGAACACGCCCGGCACCTGCCGCAGCGCGCCCTCGACGCGCAGCGCGCAGGCCGCGCAGTGCATGCCCGAAACCTCCAGCCGCAGTGGCCTCGCGT
Organism: Gammaproteobacteria bacterium; assembly: GCA_020444775.1. The sequence continues at coordinate 1,165 of JAGRHX010000698.1, read as the reverse complement.
CCACACCGTAGCCACCGGACTCGAGCGCCGAGACGACGTCGTCCAGGCTGACGCGCTCCGGGTCGAGCGCAAGTCGCGCCGACTCGGTGGCCAGATTGACGCTGACCACGTCGACACCGCGTTCACGGATCAGCTGCTCGACACGCCGGGCGCAATTCGCGCAATGCATGCCCTTCACCGGGAGCTGCAGCTTGATCGCGTCGGAGCCGATCTTGCACGGGCCGCCATGCTGCTGGTCTTGCTTCGCGCTGGGAACCCCGAGTCCAGAAGAACAACGCGGCTGGCTGGACTCGGTCAGCGTGGTCGGATCGGAACTGCTCATGATCGGGCTCCTGGGTCCGGATTACCGGGATGTGGAGGTCGGCCCTGGGTGTCGGGTGCACGTTGCTTTGCACACCGGCCCACACCAGCAGGCCCACACCAGCACCGAGTCGCTACAGCCTAGATCCTCCAGTGACTGGAAGGTCAACACGGGCATCGCCAACCAGCCGTGTCGCATCGGACCTGCGGTCTTCTTGAGCCCGGACAAGGCGATGTGCGGAATTCCGTGTTTTCATATTCCGAAGATTGAATATGTTGTTAACATCACCCGGACGCCGTCCGCACGGGTGTCGTCGTAGTCGGCACGTCCTCAACGCCGCGCCACCGCCGAGGAGAGCTCGCACGTGAAACCACAAATCAAGTCGTTCTTCGACGAGGACACGTTCACCATCACCCACGTGGTCGTCGATCCGGCCAGCAAGCAGGCAGCCATCATCGATCCGGTGCTGGACTTCGACTATGCCGCCGGTCGAACCGCGACCCGCTCCGCCGACAGCCTCATCGAATGGGTGCAGAGCCAATCCCTGGAGATCCAGTGGATCCTCGAGACCCACGCGCATGCCGACCACCTGACCTGTGCCCCGTATCTCAAGTCACGCCTGGGTGGGCGGATCGGCATCGGCGCCAACATCACCAAGGTGCAGGCGGTGTTTGCCAGGCTGTTCAATGCCGAGCCTGAGTTCCATACCGATGGCCGTCAGTTCGATCACCTGTTCCAGCCCGACGAGCGTTTCGAGGTCGGTGCTCTGCAAGCGACCGCGCTCCACACCCCGGGTCACACGCCGGCCTGTATGACCTATCTCATCGGGGATGCGGCATTCGTCGGCGACACCCTGTTCATGCC
>JAGRHX010000697.1:3693-4025 GCA_020444775.1 Gammaproteobacteria bacterium | reverse complement strand
AGCGCGATGAAGCCCACCGCCACCGCGACCGAAAGGTTGTAGCCAGCGAGATGGATCGCCCACAAACCGCCGATCAGACCGAACGGCAGTGACAGCATGATGATCAGCGTGCGGTCCAGACGGCCAAAATGCAGCATCAGCAGCACCAGGATGCTGAGCGCTGCGGCCGGCACGGCGATGCTCAGACGCTCACGCGCTTCGAGCATCTGTTCGTATTGACCGGACCAGGCGATCGCATAGCCGGGTGGCAATGAGATATCGGCGTGAATGCGCTGTACGGCGTCCGCGACATAGGAGCCGATATCCCGACCGGCGATGTCGATGAACACCCA
>JAGRHX010000697.1:0-3592 GCA_020444775.1 Gammaproteobacteria bacterium | reverse complement strand
ATCAGGATCTCGCCGATCTGCTGCGGCGTTTCCCTGAACGGCCGGTCGTAGCGGAGGATGATGTCGTAGCGCTCGCGCCCTTGAACACTCTCGGCGAGCCGCATTCCGCCGAGCGCGGTCTGGATGACCGTCTGGAAGGCACCCAGATCGATATTGCGCCGGGCAAGCTCACGTCGATCCGGATGGATCTCCAGGTATCGACCACCAACCACCCGATCGGCGAACACCGAGCGGGTACCGGTCACCTGCTTGACCGATGCCTCGACCTCCAGCGCGATCCGTTCGATCACGCTCAGATCGTCGCCCGAAATCTTGACTCCCACGGGGGTTCTGATCCCGGTCGAGATCATGTCCATGCGGATCTTGATTGGATAGCCCCACGAGTTGACCAGCCCGGGTATGCGGACCCGCGTATCGAGCTCATCGATGAGCGCATCCACATCGAGGTCCGGGCGCCATTCGCTGCGTGGCTTGAGCCTCACCCAGGTCTCGATCATCGAGATCGGCGCGGGGTCGGTCGCGGTGTCGGCTCGTCCCAGCTTGCCAAATACACGATCGACCTCTGGCACCGTTGCGATCAGGCGATTGGTCTGCCCCAGGATCTCCCGCGCCTTGCCGATCGAGACACCTGGCAAGGTGGTGGGCATGTAGAGCAGCTCACCCTCGTAGAGTGCCGGCATGAACTCCGAGCCCAGATGCTGCAGAGGGATCAGGATCGAGCCGAGCGCGGCCAGCGCCAGCACAATGGTCAACCAGCGCAGCTTCAGCGCCAGCCAGATGATTGGCCTGTACAGCTTGACGAACAGCCAGTTGACGGGGTTGCTCATCTCCCGATACACGCGCCCGCGGATCAGCCACAGCATCAAGACCGGCACCACGGTCACGGACAACACCGCGGCGAATGCCATGGCGTAGGTCTTGGTATAGGCGAGCGGGGCAAACAGTCGATGAGACTGGCCGGTCAGGGCGAACACCGGCAGAAACGACACCGTGATGATGAGCAGTGAGAAGAACAGCCCCGGGCCGACCTCCTTGGCCGCCAGCACCAGCGCGGCCCGACGTGCGGCCGGGTCCGGACGTCTGCCCAGCGCGGCCAGCTTTCGATGCGCGTTCTCGACCATCACGATCGAGGCATCGACCATGGCACCGATGGCGATGGCGATGCCGCCCAGGGACATGATGTTGGCGGTAATGCCCTGTTGCGACATGACGACGAAGGCGCCGAGGACACCGAGCGGCAGGGTGATGATGGCGACCAGCGCCGAACGTACGTGCAGCAGGAAGACCAGGCACACCAGTGCCACCACGATGATCTCCTCGATGAGCTTGTGCTGCAGATAGCTGACCGCGCCCTCGATGAGGGGCGCCCGGTCATAGACCGGCACGATCTCCACACCGAGCGGCAGACCGCGTGTGATCTCCCCCAGACGGGTCTTCACCGCCTCGATCACACGCAGGGCGTTCTCGCCCGAGCGCATCACCACCACGCCGCCGACCACCTCACCCTGGCCGTTGAGCTCCACCACGCCACGGCGCAGCGCCGGCCCCTCCACCACCCGCGCCACGTCGCGCAGTAGCACCGGCATGCCGGCGCTGGAATACACCACCACGTCCTCGAGTTGTTCCAGGTTCTGGACGTAGCCACTGGAGCGCACCATCAGCTCGGTCTCGGCCTGCTCGATGACACGTCCACCGACCTCGCTGCTGGCCGCACGTATCGCGTCCGCGAGCCGCGACAGCGGCACATCGAAGGCCCGTAGCCGGTTGGGGTCGATGAGCACCTGATACTCACGCTCGAAGCCGCCGACAGATGCCACCTCGGACACCCCAGTGACCGACGACAGCTCCAGCTTTACGAACCAGTCCTGTAGCGACCGGAGATCGGCCAGATCGTGTCGACCGCTACGGTCGACCAGGGCGTATTGATAGACCCAGCCGACCCCGGTCGCGTCGGGGCCGATCTCGGCACGCGCGCTTGCCGGCAGCCGCCCGGACAGGGTCGACAAGGCTTCCAGCACTCGTGAGCGAGCCCAGTACTGGTCCACGCCGTCTTCGAAGATGACGTAGACGAAGCTGGTGCCGAACAGCGAGAAACCGCGCACGTCCGCGGTACGTGGCAGCCCCAGCATTGCGCTGGACAACGGATAGGTCACCAGATCCTCGATGATCTGGGGAGACTGACCGGGAAAGTCGGTGCGAATGATCACCTGCGTGTCGGACAGGTCCGGGATCGCATCGAGCGGCGTGCGCTCGAGCGACAACCAGCCGCCGACCAGCAGCGCCAGCGCCCCCACCAGCACCAGGAGCTGATTGCGAATCGACCAGTCGATGATGGATGCAACGCCCGACCGTGTCGGGTCATTGCCACCCAGCCCGTGCGTCATCGGCTCATCGTCACCGCAATCCTTGCCAGCTATGTCGTTCATGCTCTTCGCTCGCTTGGAACAGACTGGTCAGGGTCATGCAGGTGGATTGGACGTCGCCGCGCCGGGCGCCGCGGTCGCAGGCCAATCGATCGGCTGCGCCTCACCATCGTCGTACGGGTTGAGGGAGCGCCCTTCGAGCTGTAGCCAGAGCCGCTCGCCGTCGAGCGTCCTGAACAAGGCGAGCTTGCGTGCTCGATAGTGCTCGGGGTCACCCGTCAGCACCCACGGCTGCAACGCCTCGACCAACGCGGCGAGAGCGCGTCGCAGCTCGCTGTCGCTGCGGGACAGCTGGGCCTGTCGTAGTGCGCTCACCGAGTCGTCCAGCACGTGGGCAAGACGGGTACCCTGGTAGCGGGGCCAGAGCAGGTCGCGGGTCGAGATGGCCGGGTCCAGAAATTTCGGGTCGATATCGTAGCCGTCAACCAACGCCTCGTGCAGGTAGAGTGCCGCGTCCACCAGGTGATCGATCATCGCCATCTCCTGCTCGCTGGGGTCGAGCAGCGACAAAGGCAACTGCAGACGCTCCAGACGGCGGAAGGATTCGCGCAGGGCGCTCTCGGAATCGAGCAGGAACTGACCGGACACCACCACCTGTTCGCCCGCGGCGACGCCGCCGCGTACCTCGGTCCACCGTCCGGCGCTCATGCCCGGTTCGATGCGTCTGGGCTCGAAGCGCCCACGACCTGTCGAGACCACGATGAAACTGCCCGCACCAGTCGCGAGCACCGCCTCGCTGGGCACGGCCAGACGACGTCGCGCATCGACCTCGAAGGTCACATCGGCGTAGCTGCCCGGCCGGATCAGCCCATCTGGATTGTCGATGACCAGGCGGACCTGACCGGTACGGGTACGGACATCGATGGTCGGATAGACATGGTCCACCCGGGCCGACACGCTCCGGCCCGGCAGGCTGGGAAAGCTGACAACAGCCGACGTGCTCTGGCTGAGCAGCTGCATGTCCTTCTCCGGCACGCTGACCATCAGCCAGACCGTGCTGTAGTCCTGGATCCGGGCCAGCAACATGCCGCGCTGCACGTAGGTACCGAGCCGCAGGTTCAACTCGGTCACCGTGCCCGCACGGTCGGCGAAGAACGGCACCAGCCGCAGTGGCTCCGCGCTGCGTTCGATCTGCTCCAGCGCCCTGGCTTGCACGCCGAAGGCGCGTA
>JAGRHX010000696.1 GCA_020444775.1 Gammaproteobacteria bacterium | reverse complement strand
TGAACTCCTTGGCCACGCCACCGGCCTTCTCGACCTCACGTGCGACCAGCTGGCCCAGATCGTGCAGATGCACGTGACCGGGCACGAACTGGGTGAAGGAATTGGCGATCGCGATGATCGGTTTGCCGAAGTCCGAATCCTGCATGCCGGTGGCGCGCCACAGTCCGCGCGCGCCCGCCATGTTGCGGCCATGAGTGCTGGTGCGTGAGCGGTACCGGGGCATGGGGTGCGGTCTCCTGAGGGAATTCGAGGCGGGTTCATGACGCCGAGAAGACCCATGATAGAACAAATCCGATGTGCGCCGGGCAGGCGGTCCGCCCATCCAGGTCGGGCGGCTGCTCGCGGGGCGTGCGACCCGTTTTGGCGTTCGACCGCGCGGGATGAGAAGCGCAACTCGTTACTGGAGATCAGTGCCCCACAGGTGTGTTCGATTCAAGGCGCTCTCACGATCCGTGCAACGCCATGCGCGATCGGTCGCGATGCCACAGATCCGGATGGAAATGCGTACGAAATCCACGCAGCGGCTCGAGGAACGAATCCGCGCAGCGCACGAAGTCCGGATCACGCCACAAGGGCGCGGGCCGGACATGCGGTCCTGAGACATCGCCGGGGTAATTGGCCTCGATGAGCACCGGCCCCGCAGCCGTCAAGGCTACGTCGAAACCGATCAGGAACATGTAGCTCCGGTCGCCTTGCGTCAGGAGCCGGTGGACCTGTATGCACATGTCCACTGCTTCGCCAAGCCAGGGGAGCGCGGTGCCTTTGATCGTGGCCCCGGTGACGGGATGGACGGCCAGAAAGCTGTCATCCCTGCTGAGGTATCCGGCGTTGAGACGTCCGGTGACCGGATCCAGGAAGCATTCCATGCCTCCCTGGGCTGCGTTGTCGACTGCGGAGTCCGTCAACGCAACGCGCCAGGAGGCAAAGAACAAGGAGAACCGCCCCTGCCGGTCCCTGATGGTGGCGATTCGCAACGTCGCCAGGGTCGCATCGCCCGCCAGCTCGACCAGATGTGGGTGATTGCGCAACCTCGGCATCAGGATCCAATCCACCTCATCCGATGAGCGGCACAACAAGCCGACGAGCTCGTCGCCTGTGAGACGGGTCTGTGCGAACGCTTCAAGAGGATCTGCCCGGTGCATCGCGGCGGCCGGCTTCTCGATCGAGTACCCGCGCGAAGCAGGTTCGTAGAAGATCCGCCTCGCGCCTCGTCCCGCGTCTTCGTGGCCGGGTTTCAAGAAGAGATCACCTTCGGGAATGACCCCCTTCGAGTCCAGCCATTGCGCGCGTCCGCGTCGGAACACGGCGAGAATCGGAGCGGCGGCAATGCCGTTCTCGCCGAGCAGGCGATGGAACGTCAGCTTGTCGTGGGCGAGCGCGGCGTCGCGCTCGAGATCGGCGAACGATTTGCCACAGACCAGGTGGGAGATCATCCGTACGTCGAAATTGTGTCCGCTGCCGGCGATCTGGCCGGCATACTTCGGCAGATAGAATTTCTGCCGGTAGTACTCCACGGGGAGTAACCCCGGGAATCGAAAGCACGTGCGTAGCACAACTGCCAGTTGCTCGCGCAACGGGACGCCCGTGAGGCGCTGAGCCCCTGGACCGAAGGTTCGTACCGCCTTCGAAGAGGCAACGAGCAGATATACCAGGAGCAGAGGGAGCCAGAAGACCCGGTACAGGAGCCCTCCAGGAAGCACTGCGTGCAAGGCCCGGGTGGTCTTCCTCACCACGGGAACCCTGAGACAACCGGCATGAAAGGCCGACCAGAGTCCGAACAGCTCCTGATGTTCGGCGATCGACATCAGGTGCTTCCATCTCGGGGGGAACAGAAGCAGACGAAGCGCATCGGTGACAATGCCCGCGAGCGAAGCCGCCGGCGTAGCCTGCTCCACGCTCCCCATCGATTCATCGCGGCAATGCAAGGGTGGTCGCGCCGATTGCTTGGAAGCACCGCGTTGTCGTCTGGGATCGCCCGATCCGGTCATGATTTCGCCTTGGACGTTCCAGAGCGCGGTTCGAGTATCCGACGGCAGGTGCTGTGACGCATGTCGTGCACTGGCTAGAAGTCGAGCTTGAAGATTGCCAGGCCACGTTTGGATTTGCCCACCAGCTCGAACCCCATGCGTCCCAGCTCGCGGATTGTCCTCTGCCTCATGAGCTTCGGGTTCTCCGCCTCGATGATCATCCCTCGCGGCTTGTCAGGCACTTCGAGGTCACGCAGATAATCCCGCGCGGCCGCGGTCACGAAGCGCATCATCCCGTAGACGCGGTCTCCGTGTCGAATGAACATTCGATAGTAGTAATAGCGTCTGTCCTTGGTGAACGACACCAGGCCGGCTGAGCAGACGCCGACCAGATCTCCCGCTGGATTTCGGATGGTCAGCACGACCTCACGCGTGCGCCGCCAAGCCGCGCCGCGGTCGCGAATGGCGCCGGCGCGTATCCAGAAATCAACGAGCTCTTGACACAACGCCCCGTCACAATGGCCGTAAACTGCCTGCACTCGGTAGTCGCCGTATGCGAGATCCATGGTCAATCGTCCACGGGTTCGAAGGTGACGGGTAGTCTCGATGGGTCAAATCAGCGAATCGACACTATCCCGGTCGGGGCGAGGATGGTGCTTCCCTGGTGCGTGATGGGTCAGTATGTCATGCGACGTCGCGCCGACAGGACTGCAAGCCCTGTGAGAAAGAGCAGCCAGGCGGCGGGTAGCGGCACCGCTGTCACGCTTGCGGTCAGTACACTGTCCAGAGCAAGCGTGCTGGCCGGGAACATCGCATTGCTCAGGTCCACCGTGCCAAAGCTCAGGGCACTGGTGCCATTGGCCAGGGTGGCAAAGGTCAGCGTGGCCAGCGTGAAGCTCGACGGCTGTAACGCATCGAGCTCGAAGTCGAGCAGCAGGGAGGCTGCGCTCAACGAGACACGGCCTGCCTCGACCGTGGTGACGATATCGGTCTCGAAGGCACTCGGATCGGTGTCGCCCAGCAACGAACCGTACATGACGTCCGATACATCGATATCCAGGACGGCCGGGTCGAACTCAATCTCGACGAGGAAGGCGCCCAGGGAGTCCGGCGCGAAATCCCCAAGGCCGCTGATGTTCAGCTCGACCACCGCGGGTGCGCCCACCTGGACCGTCCCGGCGGCAGGGCTCAGGGATAGCGTTGCTGCGTGCGTCTGTTGGGTAGCGAGGCCCAGAAACAGCGTTGCCACAGCGAACACCAGCTTGATGAGTGATCTTGTTCTCATTGGAGTGAATCCGTTTGGTCGATGACAGGCGCGTCGTGGTCGTGAGCCGCAACGACTATTGACATACACCGCCCTTCGGGTTGCTGAACAGGCCGACCAGCGTGCGCGCATCGGCGATGCTCACGACGCCGTCTTCATTGAGGTCGTAGCCCGGGTCGTTGGGCGGACCGTCGCGCACGTCGGCCAGCAAGACACCGAAGTCCGTACGGTCGACGCAGCCGTCGTCATTCAGATCGCCTGGCCGCGGTGGGGCCGACAACTCCGATACGAGCACCACATAGCTCTCGCCGACGTCGGCATTACCATCCGGATCCGCGTAGGGCGCACCGATGATGAGGTCATCGAAGCCATCGCCGTTGACATCCCCCGCGCCGCCGACGATGCCGGAGTAGTCGCCGCCATCGATGCCCTTCAGCGCCATGCCGTTGCTGCCATCGAGACTGGAAAGCTCGACCTCGGCCTGGAAACCTCCGGCGGCGCCGAACACGACGTAGCTCTCGCCCGTGTTGTCCTTGCCATCAGGATCGGCGTACTGAGCGCCAATGAGAACATCGTCGAAGCCATCGCCGTTGACATCGCCCGC
>JAGRHX010000695.1 GCA_020444775.1 Gammaproteobacteria bacterium | reverse complement strand
CGATGCTCTACCAACTGAGCTACCTGGCCGAAGCACGCGGATGGGCGAGAGCGACCGGGGGTGGTCGGCGCCAGCATCCAAGGGGCGCAATTAAAACCGGCCTTGGCTCGCGCGTCAATGCACGGCCGTCACGGTTTCGCCACCTCGCCTGCGTCGGGTGATTGCTCGAGGTGTGCCGACGCCATGCTCACCGGATGCAGATGCGGGTCGTTGGCCAGCTCCTCGGCCAGGAAGTCCATGAAGGCGCGGGCCCGGGGCGGTAGCAGCTGTCTGGAGGTGTAGAGCGCGTGGATGGGCATCGGCGGGCGTGTGTACTGCTCGAGCAGCCGCACCACGCTGCCCGCCTCGACCTCGGTGCTGAACAGCCACGAGGGTGCCAGCGCTACACCTAAACCGTCGATGACCGGGAAGCGCATGGCGATGGCGCTGTCGACGGTGATCGCGTTGCGGGCACGGACCGATTCCGGTCCATCCGGCCCCTCGAAGCGCCAGTCGGGGCTGCGGGCGAAGCCGGCGTAGACGATGCAGGGGTGCTCGGCGAGCGCGGCGATTGATGTCGGGGTGCCGTGTCGGACCACGTAGTCGGCGCTCGCGACCAGCCACAGGCGGCTCGCACCGATGGCTTTCGCGACCAGCGCGCTGTCCCTGAGGGCGCCGACCCGGATCGAGAGGTCGACGCCTTCCTCCACCGGATCGACCATCCCGTCGCTGAGCAGGAAGTCCAGCTCGACCTTCGGGTAGCGCGCCACGAATGCACCGATGCGGGGCATGATCTGTCGGTGGCCGAAGGTCAGCGGACAGGCGATCCGCAGCCGCCCGGTCGGCGTCTCGTCGCCGTGCAGCTCGAGCTCGATCGCATCCAGCGCGTTCAGTATCTCGCGCGCCCTGGCGTACAGCCGTTCGCCGTCGCTGGTCATCTTCAGGGCACGGCTGGAGCGATTCAACAGACGTACCTGCAAGTCCGCTTCGAGCGCGGCGATCTGCTTGCTGACGGTGGGCTGCGCGAGCTCGAGTGAGCGTGCGGCGGCCGAGAAGCTGCCCAGCTCGACCACGCGAACGAAGGTGTGCAAGCCGCTCAGGCGGTCCATGACGTGCGTGCCGTGAGTTGTGTCGCACTATTCTAATCCGGAATAGCTGCTATGAAGACGAGCCTCTAACCGCTTCGTTGGCGGTGGCCTATGGTGTTGTCCATGCGCGGGGAAGCGACACCGCCAACGCGGATCGCCATTCCCAAGGCAAGCGATCATTCACAAAAAAGTATGAGGTCACTACCATGAAGAAGCGCAGCATCGACGACGACGCAACGCTCGCCCTGCTCACCGACATCTCCTTCGCCCAGGCACCCGCCATTGCGACGCGCTCCCAGGCGCGTGAGCTGCGCAAGCTGGTCGCCAGCTTGTTCGGGCGTTCCAGCGGTGCGTCGGCCGAGAAAGGACGTCAGGACGCACCCAGCGCTCACTGAGCGAGCGACTCTGGTCGTGGCGGGGTGGCCGGGCGCGGAATCAGAAGCGTTCGCCGCCCCGTTCTCGCCAAGGGTCCGGGAAGTCCCGATAGAGTGCGAACATCACGTCGCACACCAGCGAGTTGACCGAGTGGTGAAGTGATTCCACGTCACCGCTACGCGTGCCGACCAGGCGAAAGGCCTGCTCCAGCTGCGCCAGATCGCGCACCTCCAGCATGATGTGGAACTCGGGCAGGCTGGATGGCCCCAGACCGAGCTTGCGCCGGGTGATCCTGAAGCCCTCTATGTGTCCGTGCTCACGCAGGTGGTCCAGATAGGTGTCGAGCCGATCACACAGCTCGACATCCGATACGCCCGGCTTCGGATTGCACCAGACGTGGTAGATGTCCACGCGCGTTCAGCCGTCCTGACGATCGGGTGGCACGTAGCCTTCGGGGACCTCCGCGCCTGAGCCGAACAGAAAGGCCTCCATCTGCGCTTCCAGGAACTTGCGTGCCTGCGGGTCCAGCGGGCTGAGACGGTTCTCGTTGATGAGCATGGTCTGATGCGCCAGCCACAGGCGCCAGGCTTCCTTGGAGATGTGCTCGTAGACCCGCTTGCCGATCTCACCGGGGTAGGGTGGTCGGTCGAAACCTTCGGCTTCACGGTCGAGCTTCTTGCAGTGCACGGTTCGAGTCATGTCTGGATTCGCCAGTCTGTCCGCCGGTGATAACACCAGACCCGCGATGAGCACCGGCCGTGGGCATCGCGCCCCACGTGCCGGACGGTGGTCTGGCCGGCAGAGGCTACCATCGCGTGGCGTCCATTGCTCGTGGAACCGGGACCCGGCGCTCTTCAGTCCAACTCGTCGAGCAGCGCCCGCACCGGCCTGGGTATGCCGATGCTGCCGTCGGCAATCCGTGCCGGTGCCACCCATCGATAGCGTTCCCCCTCGGCGACCCGTGCATCTCGCGGCGCTGCCTTCACCTCGACCAGCAGCGGCTGGATGTCGAGGCGGAAATGGGTGAAGCCGTGCTGCAGCGTGGACAACGCTTGGCTGCTGTCGGCACACAGGCCGAAACGCTCGCGCAGCCCGGCCTGCCAGTCCTGCTCGGGCTCGCACTCGGGAAAGCACCACAGACCGCCCCAGATGCCCGGGCTCGGGCGACGCTCGAGCAGATAGTGGCCGTTACGGTCACGCACCACCAGGAACCTCGTGACCCGGGTCGGCAACGCCTTCTTCGGGCGCGGTGCCGGGATGGTGTCGACCAGTCCCTGCTGGTGAGCGGCGCACAGACCATGTGCCGGACAGAGCAGACAGGTCGGCTTGCGACGCGTGCACAAGGTGGCGCCCAGATCCATGATCGCCTGGGTGTAGTTGCCGGCGCGCCGCTTCGGGGTATGTGACTCGCTGAGTGCCCAGAGCCGGTTCAGCACCCGGCTATCGCTCGGATGCCCCTCAATCGCGTGCAAGCGGGCCAGCACCCGTTTCACGTTGCCGTCCAGGATTGCGTGGGGCTGGTCGCCGCTCAGCGCGAGAATCGCCGCGGCGGTCGAGCGACCGATCCCCGGCAGACTCATCAGCGGCTCGAGGGTGGTCGGCAGCTCGCCTTCGAAACGCTCGGCGACGAGCTGCGCGGCGCGATGCAGATTGCGGGCCCGCGCGTAATAGCCGAGCCCGCTCCACAGCCCCAGCACCTCGTCCAAGGGTGCCCGTGCGAGCGCCAGCGCGTCCGGAAAACGCTGCATGAAGCGTTGGTAGTAGTCGATGACGGTCGCGACCTGGGTCTGCTGCAGCATGATCTCGGAGACCCAGACCCGATATGGCGTGGGATCGAGCTGCCAGGGCAGATCCTTGCGGCCGTGTCGGTCCCACCAGTCGAGCAGACGTGGTGCGAAGCCTTCGAGCCGCAGCCGCTCGTCCGCATCGGTTGGCTGCCCGTCGTCGCTCAAGCGCGCAACCGCACGAGGCTGAGGTTTTGCCCGACCACGCTCAGGCGTGCGGTGCCGCCAGCCGCTCCCGGGCCCGCACGACCGCTTCGCGAACGCGCGCCGGCGCGGTGCCGCCGAAGTGCGCGCGGGCCTGCAGCGAGCCCTCCAAGGTCAGCACCTCGAACACGTCGGCATCGATGTGCACGGAGAATCCCTTCAGCACCTCGAGCGGCAGCTCGGCCAGATCGCAGTCGTGCTCCAGCGCATGCTTCACCGCGCGCCCGACCACCTCGTGCGCGTCGCGAAACGGCACGCCCTTGCGCACCAGGTAGTCGGCCAGATCGGTGGCGGTGGTGAAACCCTGCAGGGCCGAGGCACGGGTGCGCTCGCGCCGCACCTCGATGCTGGGGATCATCGCCGCGTACACCGCGATGCATTGCTCGACCGTGTCCAGACAGTCGAACAGCGGCTCCTTGTCCTCCTG
>JAGRHX010000694.1 GCA_020444775.1 Gammaproteobacteria bacterium | reverse complement strand
GCACTTCCTTGATCATCTCAGGATCGAGCGCCGAGGTGGGCTCGTCGAACAGCATGATCTTCGGCTGCATGCACAGCGCACGCGCTATGGCGACCCGTTGCTGCTGTCCACCGGAGAGCTGGCCGGGGTACTTCTGCGCCTGCTCGGGAATCCGTACCCGCTCCAGGTAGTGCATTGCGATCTCCACGGCCTCGCGCTTGGGCATCCGACGTACCCAGACAGGCGCCAGGGTGCAGTTCTCGAGCACGGTCAGATGCGGAAACAGATTGAAATGCTGGAAGACCATGCCGACCTCGCGGCGGATCTCCTCGATGCGCTTGAGGTCGCGGGTCAATTCGATGCCGTCGACGATGATCTTGCCGCGCTGATGTTCCTCGAGCCGATTCATGCAGCGGATCAGCGTGGACTTGCCCGAACCGGACGGGCCGCAGATGACGATCCGCTCGCCGCGCGCGACCTCCAGGTTGATGTCCTTCAAAACGTGGAAGCGACCATACCATTTGTGCATGTCGATGACCTGCACGGCCAGCTCCTCGGCTCCGGCGGCGTTCGACATCGTTTCGAAGTTGCGTGCATGGTCGCTCATGATCGATGGCCTCGTTCCAGCTTGCGCTCCAGGTACAGCGAGTAGCGGGACATGCTGAAGCAGCAGATGAAGAAGAAGATGGCGATGAACACGTAGACCTCGGTCGAAAGACCCTGCCAGTTCGAGTCCGACAACGCCGCGCCGCCGATACCGAGTGGGTCGAGCAGACCGATGATCACTACCAGCGTGGTGTCCTTGAACAGCCCGATGAAGGTGTTGACGATGCCCGGAATCGATATCTTCAGGGCTTGGGGCAGGACCACCAGCCGCATCATCTGCCAGTAACCCAGGCCACTCGCGACCGCGGCCTCGTACTGACCTTTGGGAATCGCCTGCAAACCGCCACGCACCACCTCGGCGATGTAGGCAGAAGCAAACAAGGTGACCATGATCAGCACGCGCGCCAGCAGGTCGAAGGTCGTGCCCGGTGGCAGGAAGTAATTGAGCATGGTGGAGGCCACGAACAGCAGCGTGATCAGCGGCACTCCGCGGATGAACTCGATGAACATGGTGCAGGTCACCTTGAACACCGGCTTGTCCGAGGCCCGCCCCAGCGCCAGCACGATACCCAAGGGCAACGAGGCGGCTATGCCGGTTACGCCGATGACCAGGGTCAGTAGAAAACCGCCGAAGCGGGTCGTCTCGACGGGTGTCAGGCCGAACCCGCCACACAGCAGCCAATAGGCAATGAACGGATAGGCCGCGGTGAACCATAGCATGCGTCGTCGCTGCGGCACGCTGTCGAAGAGCACCGGCGCGAGCGCCACGAACAACAGGGCGAAACACAGGTTCGGTCGCCAGCGCAGTGCTTCGGGATAGAAGCCATAGACGAACTGGTCGAAGCGCTCGGCGATGAAAGCCCAGCACGCACCGTCATTCAAGGCCTGGCATTCGGCGCGTGAGCTGGCCTCGAAGGTTGCGCTCAACAGAGCCCAGTCGAGCACGGCCGGCACCACCAGATACAGCACATAGATGCTCAGCAGCGTGAGCGCGGTGTTCAACCAGGATGAGAACAGGTTCTCGCGCATCCACTGCAGCGGACCGGATTGATCAACCGGCGGTGGTAGCGAGGGATGCGTCCCGGGCCGATAGTGCTTGCTCGATTCACTCATGGGTGCGATCGCCTGTCAGCGTTCCACCAGCGCGATGCGCCGGTTGTACCAGTTCATGAGCAGACTGATCGTCAAGGAGAAGCTCAGATAGATCAGCAGCACGATGATCATGCATTCCATCTCGCGACCGGTCTGGTTGAGGGTGATACCACCGATGGTCGCGACGATGTCCATGTAGCCGATGGCGATCGCCAGCGAGGAGTTCTTGG
>JAGRHX010000693.1 GCA_020444775.1 Gammaproteobacteria bacterium | reverse complement strand
CGCGCTGAGGGGGCCATCGGTGAGGGCAACTTCGAGCTGTTGTTTCGCGGGGCGCACGCCTCGGATCTGCAGCGCCGCCAGATCGAGGCGCTGGGCATCGAGGCGCTGGTGCGTTTCGCGGAGCCGGTCGGCTATGCGCAGTCGCTGAGCGAGATGCTCGGTGCCGACGGCCTGCTGTTGCTACAGGGCTCACGTTTTGACAACCAGGTGCCTGGCAAGTCCTACGAGTACATACGCGCGGGCAAGCCGATTGTCGCCGTGACGCCTGCCGATTCGGCGACCGCGGACAGTCTGAGCGGTGTCGACGGCGTGTTCACCGGGGACGAGCCGAGCGCTCTGGCCGCTGGCATACGCGAAATGCTCGAACGCTCGCGGCCTCTGGAACGGTGTGTGGAGGTCTACTCGCGCCGGGCGCGCACCGCGGAGCTCGCGGCACGGCTCGATGCAGCGATCGACGGCGCAGCCGCGTACGATGTAGGGCTGGCCGATTCCTGACCACGGGCCGGGTTCGGCCGTCCTTCCTGCGTCGACGCAGTGCCGGCAGGGCGGGCCGACATCTTCCCAGGCGTACTCCAAGAGCAGCGAGGTCGATGAGAGGATTTCCGCAAATGATTCCAAGGCCTGGCAGCGGTGGCTCGAGTGGGAAGGGCGTGGTCGACACCGAAGGCGGAGAGCACGGGTCGAAGCGATTCGAACCCTGGCTTTTGTCCGAACCATGCGGCAAGCCTGCCGAAGGCTCGCAACTGCTGATAGGGCGTTTTCGGTCGAGCCTGCTCGTCCGCAACGACATAGCCGACAATTGCTGCGGCACGAGTGCCGCCAGCGGTCGGTATCCGGTCAAACATCCGACGCTGACACGATGACCGAGGACGAGATGGACGTCAGCTGCGTGGTCCTGACCTGGAACTCGGCGGCCTACGTGGAGCACTGCCTGCAAAGCGTGGCACATGACCTGAGTGCCTCCGGGTTGCGCCACGAGTTCCTGATCGTCGACAACGGCTCATCCGACGGCACGCTGGAGATGCTCGCGGGTCTGCCGTTCGAGGTGACGGTGGTGCCGCTCGGTCACAACACCGGCACCACCTTCTCTCGCAACATCGGATTGCGTATGGCCCGCGGTCGCTATATCGCGGTGCTGGACTCGGACATGGAGATGGTCGAGCCCGAGACGGTGCGGCGACTGATCGATCAGCTCCAGGCGCGACCTGGAACCGGGATCATCGCGCCCAGGCTGTTCTATCCGTCGGGACGCTATCAGAAGACGACCGACGTGTTCCCCACCCTGGGTGTGAAGATCCGGCGTTACCTGCATTTGCGCGAGATCGAGGCGCGCGAAGGCGAAGAAGCAGAGCAGCGGCTCGATACCACCGAGGTCGACTACGCGATCTCGGCATTCTGGCTGTTCGAGCGTGGTCTTGTCGACGCAATAGGCTATCTGGACGAGAAGATCTTCTACGCGCCCGAGGACGTGGACTACTGCATACGAGCCTGGCTGGCGGGGCGTCCGGTGCTCTATCATCCGGCGGTCAGCGCCGTGCATCACGCTCAGGAAATAAGCCGCAAGGGCTTTCTGTCCAAGAGCATGCGACTTCACATCGTCGGGCTGGCCTATTACTTCTGGAAGTATCGAATGCTGATCTCCTGCCGCGACCTCTACCGTCGTATCGCGCAGGCGAGGGCGCACGGTCCGCGCTGAACGGACCGGCGCTTCGAGATCTCGCTCAGCGACCTTTGAAGTCGGGCTTGCGCTTTTCCAGGAAGGCGCGCACACCCTCCTTGTGATCCTCGGTCTGCCTGGCCAGGTTCTGGGCGCGTGAGGCCTGCATCAGATGCTCGGCCAGATCCTGCTGCTGGGCCTTGTGCACCAGCATCTTGATCATCGACATCGCGTAGGTCGGGCCCTGCGCCAGTCGAGTGGCCAGCTCCAGGGTGGTGGGCATGAGCTGATCATGGGCCACCAGCTTGCTGCACAGACCCAGACGCCAGGCCTCCTGGCCGTCCACCGCGTCGCCGGTGTACTGCAGCAACAAGGTGTTGGACAGACCGATGAGGCGTGGCAGCTGCCAGGCGCTACCGTCGGCTGGAATCAGGCCGTTGCGTACGAACGCCTCGGAGAAGCGCGCCGATTCGGAGGCGATACGGATGTCGCAGGACAGGGCGATGCCGCAGCCCAGGCCATAGGCGGGACCGTTGACCGCGGCTATCGACGGCTTCTGCAGGTTCCACAGCTTGCGGACGATGACCGGTCCGGCCGGTTCGTGCAGATGATCGGCGGTGTAGGCAGGGTCGAGGCGTTCCCAGGGGCCGGGTTCCGGTGGTGGTCCCTTGGCCTCACGATCCTTCACCGCCTGATTGAAGCCGCGCACGTTGGCACCGGAGCAGAACGCGGGGTCGGCGCCGGTG
>JAGRHX010000692.1 GCA_020444775.1 Gammaproteobacteria bacterium | reverse complement strand
TTCTGCACCATCGATCCGAACGTCGGCGTGGTGCCGGTGCCCGATCCTC
This sequence comes from Gammaproteobacteria bacterium, assembly GCA_020444775.1. The sequence continues at coordinate 3,539 of JAGRHX010000692.1, read as the reverse complement.
GGCTCAAGCGGATCAACCGGTTCATCAAGACAGAAAAGATTATCCCCGCCAGCATGGAGTTCGTGGACATCGCCGGGCTGGTTGCGGGCGCATCCAAGGGGGAAGGGCTGGGTAATCAGTTTCTCGCGCACATTCGCGAGACCCAGGCCATCGCTCACGTGGTGCGCTGCTTCGAAAGCGACGACATCGTCCACGTCTCCGGACGCGTCAGTCCGCTGGACGACATAGAGGTGATCAACACCGAGCTGCTGCTCGCCGATATCGAGGCCATGGCCCGGGTCGCTGAGCGCGCCGCGAAGCAGGCCAAGTCGGGCAGCAAGGAGGCCAAGGCACGTCACGCGCTGGCCGCGAAAATGCTCGCCCACCTCGAGTCGGAGCAGCCGGCGCGGACTCTGGAGCTGGACAGCGTGGAGCTCGGTATCGTGCGTGAGTTCCATCTCATCACGCGTAAGCCCCTGCTATACATCGCCAATGTCGCGGAGGACGGTTTCGCCGACAATCCTTTGCTCGACCAGGTGCAGGCGCATGCGGCCAACGAGGGCGTGCCGGTGGTGCCGGTGTGCGCGGCGGTCGAAGCCGAGCTGGCGCAGCTCGACGAGTCGGAGCGTGACGAGTTCCTGGCCGAGATGGGCCTCGCCGAGCCGGGGCTGGCACGGGTCATACGGGCCGGCTACGAGCTGCTCGGGCTGCAGACCTTCTTCACCGCCGGGCCCAAGGAGGCGCGAGCCTGGACCGTTCGGCGCGGGGCCACCGCGCCTCAGGCCGCGGGTGTGATTCACACTGACTTCGAGCGTGGCTTCATCCGTGCCGAGGTGATCGCCTACGACGACTATGTCGGTCTGGGTGGGGAGCAGGCCGCCAAGGATGCCGGCCGCTGGCGGCTCGAGGGCAAGGAGTACGTCATGCAGGATGGCGATGTCGTGCACTTCCGCTTCAACGTCTGACGGTTCCGTCCGGTGCCGCCAGGCGTGGTCTAGATCGGACGTTTCGAGCCTTGCCATTCGATGACTTGATCTGTAGATTCCGTCTTCCTTCGCGGCTACGTAGCTCAGCTGGTTAGAGCGCACGACTCATAATCGTGAGGTCGACAGTTCAATTCTGTCCGTAGCCACCATTTCCCCGCCCCCCTGCCCATTGCGCCGTCATTCGCGCAAGGCGCCTTGTACGGCGTCCCGGCCGCTGACCATTCGAACACCCCGATGCCTCGTTGACCGTCGCCCTGTGAGATGTTTCGGTAATGTTACCCAGTGGGATCTCCCGTTGAGATGCCCGGAGCGGTTCCCCAGCTTGAGTCCAGGTTAACCTTCACGTTTGGTGTCGAGCGGAGCATGCGTGATGTGCGGCAGATTCGTGTCCAGGACCGAGGCGGCCATGGAGCGTAGCTGGGATCTGATCCGGCCGCCCGTGCCCTTCGAATCCTACAACGTAGCGCCGACCCGGTCGGTGCCGGTCATTCGTGTGGGCGAGAACGGACGTGAGTGCGTGCTGGCTCGCTGGGGGCTGATTCCGACCTGGGCAAAGGACCGCGCGATCGGTTACAAGACCTTCAACGCCCGTCTCGAGACCGCCGCCAGCAAGCCGGTCTTCAGGGCCGCCTTCAAGCGCCGTCGCTGTGTGTTTCCGGTGGTTGGCTTCTACGAATGGCGACGCGCCGGCAAGTCCAAGCAGCCCATGTTCATCCATGCCGCAAGCGGCGCGCAGCTCGCGCTCGCCGGGCTGTGGGATCGCTGGGTGGATGCGAGCAGCGGCGAGGTCGTCGAGTCCGCGGCGATCCTGACCACCGCGGCGAATGCCTTCATGCGTGCCATCCACGACCGCATGCCGGTGATCCTGAGCGACGCGCAGATCGCGCCCTGGCTGGCTCGGGCCGAGGTCCAGGTCGGCGATACGGCGGGCGACGGTCACGACGAGGAGCCCGGTGCCGACGTTCTGTGTCTGGGGCCGTGCGCGGAGGAGATGCTGGCCGCCTACCCGGTCAGTGCCCGCGTGAACAACGCGCGCAACGACGATCCAAGCAATATCGAGCCCCTGCTGGCCGATCCCGCCTCAGTCTGACTCGGGCAGAGGATAGGTGCCGATCACATACTCTTCGACCGGCTGTCCGCCTATCAGATGCTCCTGGATGATGCGTTCCAGTACCTCGGGTGTGCAGTGTCGATACCAGGTGCCGTCCGGATAGACCACCGCCACCGGACCATGCTTGCAGACCCGCAGACAGTTGGCCTTGGTTCTCGCGACGCCGCCGGCGTTCATCAGCTTCAGCTCGCGCAGGCGTCGTTTCAGGAAGTCCCAGGATTCGAGCCCGGCGGCCTTGTCACAGCACTTGGGCTCGGTCTGGTCGGCACACAAGAAGATGTGCTTGCGGGTCGCGGGCAGACCCATGTTGGTCATGATTGCGCGTAGCTCGTCGCGTTCGCGCTCGCTAAAGCCTGTCTCGCTCATCGATGAACCTCGTTTCAAGCCTTGCTCGTTCTGATGCCCTGGGACCCTTATGGAAGCGCTGCTGAGTCAACGCTTCCTCATGCACCTGTATATGTAGATATAGTCTGTTCTGACAGGCTCGGCTTCATCAGGACCGCTGCCGGTCGTTGATGCCCGGTGGCCGCGCGCACTCAGCGTTGTGCCTCGAGGGCCCGGGCAAGGCGTCGCCGCAAGCTGCGCACTTCCTCGGCCAGGGCACGCTCCTCGACCTGGGTCTCGGCCAGCTCGGCGCGAGCGATTGCCAGCTCATCGTCCAGGTTGCTGCGGTTGTGTCCCATCGCGGCCAGAGCGGCTTCACGTTCTTCCAGCGTGGCGGAGAGCTGGGATTGTCTGGCCTGCAGGCTCTCGAGCTCCCCGGCCAGCGCGCTGCGCTGCGCTCGTTCCTCCTGTAGCGCCTTCTCGAGCTGAGCACGGTGCTCCAGGGCGGCGTGCAGACTGGCTTTCGACTGCTCGAGCTCCGCGCTCAGGGTGGCGATGCGCGACTCGAGCTCGGCCGTCCGGGAGGCTTCGTGCGTCTGCTCCGGCGCGCTGCTCGACTGGCCGGCGTGCGAGTCCGGTGCCTCGCCACAGGCGCTGAGCGTCGCTGCGAGCACCGCTGCTATCAGCGTGGACCTCAGGGTTCGGGACATCTGTGCGGTTCTGACTGACATGTTTGATTCTGGGTTGATTCTGGCAACTCGGAGCCTGACGACTCGAAGCATGGCAACTCGGAGTCGGGAAACTCGGATTGTGGCGATTCAGCGCACAGGCTCATCGGCCACGGGCGCGCCCGTGGGCCGCGGAATCGACACCGGGTCGCAGCCGGCATCGTTGCATTGGCGGCGAACAATAGCATCAACCGGGCCGCGCGGCTAAGCCCGTCGGCTGCTGGGGCCGTTGGTTGCTGGCTGCACCTTCGAGTCGCTATCGGCGCTTGTGGCGGGCTCTGCACCTTCCGAGCATTGCCGCGCAATCCGGTGCCGGTACCTTTATCGTGGGCGGTGGCCCGCGGGCTGCGTAGGATTGAGCAAGTCATGCCGTGGGAGTGGCTCGGCAAACCCGGTCATGGCCAGTTTGAA
>JAGRHX010000691.1 GCA_020444775.1 Gammaproteobacteria bacterium | reverse complement strand
CCCGCTGGCGTTGCCCACCGGACAGTCGCATGCCCCGCTCACCGACTTGCGTCTCGACCCCATCAGGTAGACTCGATACCAGCTCGCCGAGCGCGGCGCGCTCCAGCGCATGCTGCAGATCGTTCTCGCTCGCGTCGGGTCTTGCCAGCATGACGTTGGCACGCAGGGTGTCGTTGAACAGGTAGGTATCCTGGGTGACCAGCGATATCTGCCCGCGCAGCGGATCCAGCTGCCAGTCGCGCAGGTCCATGCCGGCGATCGCGATGCTACCGCTGTCCGGATCGAAGAAGCGCATGCACAGGTGCGCGACCGTGCTCTTGCCGGCGCCCGACGGGCCGACCAGCGCGACGGTCTTGCCACGGGGCACGCTGAAGCTCACGTCCACCAGGGCCGGTCGCAGCTCGTCCTGGCCCGGATAGGTGAAGCGCACCTTGTCGAGCACGATCGCGTCGCTGGCAGTTGCCTCGTCAAGTGGTTTCGGGTAGGCACCGTCCTTGACCGCCGGGTCGGCACGGTTGACCTGCTCCATGCGGCGGGTCGCGCCCAGCGTCTCGGCGAGCTGACGACTGACCTGAGCGATCTCCGATACCGGCAGGAAGGCCGACAGCGCGAGCAGGGTCAGCATCGGCAGCCACACCGGGTCGAGCTGACCCTGGGTGACCAGCACGCTGCCGCTCATCACCACCGCCAGACCACCGAGCCCGGTGGCGGTCTCGAGCATCGCGTCCTGCTTGGAGAGCTCGGCATAGAACGGCAGCCGCGTGGTCAGATAATGCTTGTTACGTGCCTTCAGGGCGGCGCGGCGCTGCGGGCCGGCGGCGAAGGCATGGATCTCGGCGAGTCCCTGCAGGGTGTCCACCGCGGTCGCGTTCAGCTCCGCGAGCACCTCACGCGATCGTGAGCCCAGCTCGTCGACCTTCGATCGGCGCATGAACGGCGACAACGCCACCCAGCCGAGGAACGGCAGCAGTGCCAGCGCCATCGGCCAGCCGTACCAGCCGAGCGTGAACAGCGCGATACCCGGCACCAGCACGGCGACGAACGCCGGGGCCACGGTGTGGGCGAAGAAGTACTCGATGAGCTCGACGTCATGGGTCGCCATGGCGACCAGATCGCCGGTCCGCCGGCGCAGCAGGAAGGCCGGTGCCAGCGAGTCCAGCTTGCGGAACAAGGCGACCCGCATCTCGGCGAGCATGCGGAAGGCCATGTCATGAGCCAGCCAGGATTCGAGCCAGTGCAGGACCCCGGCGGCCGGCGCCACGATCACCAGCACGAGCAGGTAGTCCGCGTAGGGCTCGCCGCGCTTGACCGCGGCGACCGCCAGGGCACTGAGGATGCCGACCCCGATGAGGGCCAGCACCCGGCTGACACCCAGACCGAGCACCGCGGCCAGACGACCGCGCCATGGCTGCACGTAGCGCAGCAAGGTGCTGAACACGCCGGCCCAACCCAGGTCACTGAAGGCACTCAGGATCTCGTTGTCGGCCGGACGGGCGGAGCCGGCACTGATCGGCACCTTGGGCTGCTCCACGTGAGGCTCCTCGTCGCCGCTCCCGACGTCGAACACGTCGCGTGACTCGCGCGCCTGGGCTTCCATCAGCTCGGCATAGCGACCGTGCCGCTTCATCAGACTGTCATGATTGCCGCTCTCGACCAGCCGACCCTGCTCGAGGACGTGGATGCGGTCACAGCGGCGTACGCTGGATAGCCGATGGGCGATGACCAGCGTGGTGCGGTCGCGCATCACCGTCTCCAGCGCGCGCAGGATCAGCGCTTCGTTCTGCGCATCCACAGCCGACAGCGCCTCGTCCAGCACCAGTATGGGCGCGTCCTTGAGCAGCGCCCGGGCAATCGCCAGACGCTGGCGCTGACCACCGGACAGACGCACGCCACGCTCACCTATCACCGTGTCGTAGCCCTGTGGCAGACGCTCGATGAACTCGTGTGCATGGGCTGCACGCGCCGCTTCGATGATCTGCGCGTCGCTGGCATCGGCGCGCGCCAGCAGCAGGTTCTCACGTACCGTGCCGTGGAACAGGAAGGCGTCCTGGCTGACCACCGCGAACTGTGCGGCGATGGCCTGATTGGAGAGCTCACGCAGATCGTGTCCGCCGACCCGCACGCAACCGCTCTCGGGGTCGAACAAGCGCAGCAGCAGCTTGAGCAGCGTGGTCTTGCCGCTGCCGCTGGCACCGACGAAGCCGATGCGCTCACCGGGCGCGATGTCGAAGCTGAGACCATCGTGGGCCGGTCGGTGTCCACCCGGGTAGGTGAAGGTGACCTGCTCGAAGCTGACGCTGGCCGGTAGCGTCCGGTCCGGATCGAGGCTGCCGGGCTCGACCAGGGGCCTGGCCTGCAGCACCGCGAGGATGCCCTGCGCGGCCGACTGACCGAGCATGCCATGGTGCAACAGGGCGCGCAGATCGCGCTGCGGACGAAACACCTCGATGCCCATCATGAGGATGATGAGCAGCGCCTGCAGGCTCATCTGATCGTGTTGCACCCGCCAGGCGCCCAACGCCAGGGCGGCCGCGGCGCCGATGGCCAGGCCGGTGTCGGTGATGCCGCGCGCCGCGGCGTTGGTCGCCAGCACCCACATGGTGCGGCGAAACACCTCACGGGCGCGGATCGCCAGCTGGTCGCCACGCGCGCCACTCTGGCCGAAGGCCTTGAGCGTGGTCAGACCCTGCAGCGCATCCAGGAACTCCGAGGCGAAGCCCGCATAGGCGAGGCGGCGCCGTTGACTGTTGCGGGTATCCCAGACGTGGAACAGCGACGGTGCCAGCAAGGTGATGATGGCGAACACGAGCAAGGTGAGCGCCACCGGCAGGTCCAGCCAGACTGTGGCCAGGAAGACCAGCAGCGGGCTCAGCGCGGCGACGAACACCTGCGGCAGGTAACGACCGAAATAGATCTCGAGCTGCTCCACGCCCTCGACCAACGACAGCATCACCTCGCCGGTGCGTTCCAAGGTCAGATAGCTGGGGCCCAACCGCAGCAGCTGGTCATAGAGCGCGAGACGCAGCTTCAGCTGCACCCGTCCGGCAGTCTCGTGGGCGATGGTGGTGCGCCAGTGCTCGAGAAAGCCTCGCAGCAGCATCGTCACCGCCACCGCCAGGGCCGGCAACAGCAGCTCACTGGCGCTCGCTCCGGTCAGCAGCTTGCCGATCAGCCAGCCGAGCAGCCCGAGCCGCACGATGCCGACCAGGGTCGCGGCCAGCCCGACCAACACCGTGAACGCGATCCGACCGCGAACGCCACGCGTGAACTGCCAGAGATTGGTATCGAAGTGCATCGTGCCCCCGCGCTGGTGCTGGTCGTTCGAAGCTTCCATCTTAGACGGAATGTCGAACGAGAACGATTCAGAACACGGGCCGGGCGGCTGAGACCGGTCGATCCGGATTGAGTGACAGGTCACGCGCCGAGCCCGAGCGGTCGAGTAGTCTTGCTGTCACTGCAGATTCACCACGAGTCGAGCGCAAGGATGCACGCGGTGCCGACCGCGATGCGCGCAAGTCGTACAGGAGGTACGCGATGACACGCTCAATCTACCCGCGTCAGGCGGGTGCTTCCCTGTCAACCACGGGTTCTCGGCCACGCCGGCCATCCAGGTCGACCGCGATCGACACAAGGCAGGTCGTTGCGTCTGGCGTCATCAGCGGGCGGGTGGCGTCATGAAGATGCATCGCCGCCACTTGTTGAAGGCGCTCGGCGCGGGCGCCGCGTCAGCCGTGTGCCCGTCGATCCTCACAGCCGCATCGTCCTGGGCCAGCCTGCCCGCGGCCTTCTCGGATCTACCGAAATACAAGATCCTGGAGATCCACCTGCCCGGTGGTGCGTCTCAGTGGGAGACCTTGTGGGTCTCGCACGACGGCGCGGCGACGAGCACCGACGGTTGGTTGAGCACAGGTCCCGC
>JAGRHX010000690.1 GCA_020444775.1 Gammaproteobacteria bacterium | reverse complement strand
AGGCCGAGGCGATGGCGCTCGCCGACCGGATCGCGGTGCTGGATGGCGGCGAGCTGCAGCAGATGGATACGCCCAGACGGGTGTACGAGCAGCCCGCGACCGCGATGGTCGCCGATTTCGTCGGCCGTGGCATGCTGGTGGACGCACAGGTGCTCGGCGCGGATGGCGACGGCCACTGCCAGGCCGAGCTGCTCGGCTCGCGCGTGCGGGTACGCTGTGACGATCCCCGACCCGGTCCGGCGAAGGTCTGCCTGCGCACCGAGCAGCTTCGAGTAGTAGCCGCGCCGGAGGCGGGGGCGATCCAGACGCGTCTGATCGACGTCATCTACCGGGGTCCGGTCAGCACCTTGCTGCTTCGACCGGACGTGAACCCGCAAGCCCTGCTGCGTGTGGACGTCAACACGCTACCTCCAGCGCTGGACAGCACGCTGCATGTCAGCGTGCTCGACGCCTGGCGGCTGCCCGGTTGATACACAGCGGCGGTTGCTCGAAGTCAAAGGACTGGCCTCATCCCTGGCGCGGATCGGCACAGTCGGTCCCCCCATACCAGCGGAATCAGCGTGGCCTACTTCGGGGTCGCTCCCGGCTCGATACCGTCCCCGTGCGCGCCCACCTCGCCACCGTGACTGGCAATCCCATGGGCCGGCGAACCCGGCTGCAGGCGATAGTCGGCGACGGCCGGGTCGATGAACAACGGCTCACCGACCCGCGAAGCCAGATCGGCATCACCGTCGACCTCGCCGCTCACTACCGCTGCCACGCGCCAGTCATCAAAGCTCGTCGCACAGGCCGGATTGGCCGGGCAGCCTGGCGTCAGGGGACTTTCATTCAATGACCAGGCGCCATTGTTGCGGTCGTATAGATTGAAGTCGTACAGGACGAATCCGTTGACCACGGGTCCACCTGGGACCAGGGTGATGAGGAAGGCATCGGCAATGTCGGCGAAGATCGAATTGAACAAGGCGACCTCGCTGATGCCCGCAAGCTTCAGTGCTACATCCAGCGCTGCGTAGGTGTTGCTCGACAACCCCAATCCGCTGGATTGAACCAAGGCGCCGCCCATATCGACCTCGACCGCGACGTTGCTCGCGGCAAGGACATTGGCATGAATGGTGGTGTTCAGAAGACGTGTCTCGCTTGCGGCCTGCGTGCTGAGCCGTATGGCGCTGTCGGCCACCGAGACCCGGTTGTATTGGATGGTCGTGTCGCGCAGCGTCTCGCCAGCGCCCTCGCCGCGCAGATGTACGCCGACCTCTACGTTACGAATGGTATTGTTCTCGATCAGATTGCCGACGCTGTCCACCTGCTGCGTCAGCTGACCGACCGATAGCGCATCGATACCATGACTGACCACGTCATGGATGAGATTGTTGCGCACGATCGCGTTCGAGGTGTCGGCCAGGCGGATCCCCGCAGCTTGCGACGCAGCGTGAACCTGATGTATGTGCAGATCCTCCAGCGTGATGTCGCTGCTGGCACAGCCGATCAGCGAGGTGGTCACACCGGCTTCATTGACATTGCGGATCTCGAGCCGTCGGATCGTCACGTGGCTGACGCATTCGAGCACGAAGCCCGCCACCGGCGCGCCGACATCAAGTGCCGAGCGCTGCTGATCGAGGACGGGGCGCTCCCCGGGAAAGCCTTCGATCACGATGGGGCTGCCGGCAAGTCCCCCCTGGCGCATACGGATGCCGCCGGGCCCGAACGCGTCGGCCGGGTCGGCCTCCTGGTACGGCGTCAGGCTGGCACGAATGCGGATGTGATCACCGGGGCGGGCCAGCGCCAATGCGGCACGAATGCTCCTCAGCGGCCCCTGGCCACCCTGCGCGACCGGTACACCGTTGTTGGCATCGCTTGCGACCGGACTGTCCCGATCGACCAGCAGCACGACACCAGCTGCGCCGCCCGTCTGCGAGCCCGAACCGCCTGAGACGATGCGCTCCTCGCCGCCGCTCGCGCCTTCCTTGCAGCCGCTCAGCCAGCCACTTCCCAGCAGCAGCGCCAGCAGCGCGAATACGCGCAGGAGTGCGTGGTTCGCCATGCCCGCCGGCCACGTGCCCAAGCCGGTCACTCCTGGCCGGACAGCAGCAACACACCGGCGCCGGGTAGCCGGGTCTGCAGCGTCGATTGCGCCCGAGGTGGCGCGCTGAGCGCATCCAGCGCTTCCTGGAACTGCGCGGTGTCGAGACCATTGGCGAGAGCCACCAGCACCGCCGGCGAGTCACGGTACTTGCGCTGGCCGCCCGCCTGCGCCGGCGAGAAGAACTGCAGCTCGATCAGATACGCACCCTGCGCCGGCGTGCCGAAGCGTCGCTGAGCGCAGTCACCAGTGCCGTCCTGCAGGCAGAAGTCCAGATGGGTATGAATGCCTCCGCTGGCGTCGGCCAGATCCACACCGGCCTCGACCGGGCCCTGAATGCCATTGACAGTGAAGATTGTCCCCGACTCGTACGGCAATAGCAGCGATGGGTCGTCTCTAGACGCCAGGAATACATCCAGCGGCACGCCGCCGAACAGACGGACGTGCTCGCCGTTCGGGACCTGCGTGGTCCACTGGCCTCGCGCGATGTCCCAGAACCGAAGTCGGCCCAAGGCACGAAAGTGCAGCGATTCCTGCGCCAGCAGCTGGCCCGGGTCCATGAACCAGCCGGGGTCGTCGGTCAGATAGGGACCACCGCCGAAGTCGTTGAGGTTGCCGGGCACGATCTGCTTGCCGGTCAGGAACTGCTCGCAGAAGTCGTCGTTGACATCGACGAGGATGCGCCCACCCTGGGTGGCGGGCGGCGAGACCCCCAGGAACAGATCGAAGTGACCGGTGAGACCGGCATCGCAGGCAGGGCTTGCGACCTGGGCCGCTGGTGCAGGCACGGGCGCACCGAGCAGTGCCGGTGTAGTCATCGCAACCCCCACCTCAGTTGATGGTGCGGTGACAGCCCGCGTCCATGGCGCGGCCACGGGTCCATCCAACGCGCTCGACGACCCGGTCGTTGGCCCCGGGCCACCAGCTACACTTCCGGCAGCCGGTGTCCCTGCGGCCTCGGTCATTGAAGACCGGTCATTTGTTTCGAGGGTAAGAAGCGTGTGTTTCGGCTCGCGACCAGGGACGGAAACGTGGTGCAAAGTGACAACGGCATCTCGCGCCGCGCCCGTTGTGGCAGGTCGGTCGATGAGGCTGACTGCCAACACCCACCCCCCGGCCAGCAGAGCCAGCGACAACAGCAGTGAACTACGACGCTGCATGCTATCGCCACCGCTCCATCAGAAGTGCGCCCGCAGACCGAGCTCGATGGCACGCCCGGGTTCAGGCGCGAAGCTCCTCAGGAAAGACACCGGATTGCGAACCTCCGCGTCTAGCAGGTTGCTGCCGCGCAGGAAGATCGACCACTGCTCCCCCTCGGTGGCGGCGAAGCCATGCCACAAGCTCGCATTCAGCATCAGATGGCCGTCGGTCGGTGTCTCGTTCTCGCCTGGTCTGTTCTGGGCATGCACATGGGTGAGCCGCAGCTCGCCGCGCCAGTGCGGTCGGGTGAGAGTCAGCGCAGTGCCGAGCCTCAGCGGCGGCATGCGGGGGATATCCTGCTTCGAGTCCTGCAAGGTGCCACGGACGAAGTCGGCGAACAGGCTGAGCTGCAGGTCGGCCGCCATTGATTCGACCACCGGAAACTGAATCTGCGCCTCGAATCCCTTCAGCACGGCATCTTCCTGCTGATAGTCAGTGACCGGGAAACACAGATCGAGCCGTGCACACTGCACCCTGAGCTGGCCGTCCTCGGCGTCGAAGAAGAAGCCGGTGCTGCGTTGGTAGATGAAATCCTCGACCGAGTTGTAGAACAGGTTCACGCCGATGTCGGCGTACAGGGTCTGGACCTCGACGCCCAGGTCCACGTTGACGAACTTCTCCGCCTGTAGACGGGCATCGCCGCGGTCGAAGGTACGCGTAGAGAAGTGTGGACCGAGCGATAGCAGCTCCTGAACGTCCGGTGAACGCAGGGCACGTGACAGGCTCAAGCTGATCCGGCTGCTGCGATCTATCTCGACCGTTGCGGCGGCGGACACGCTATAGCTCAGGTGTTCGATAGGCGTACGCGTTATCAACAGGTCATTGACCGCGATGGGCATCGTTTGCTCGACCCGCTGATGCTCGGCCCGTGCGCCGAACTCGATGCTCCAGGCACCCGAGGTATAACGCTGCAGACCGAACGCGCCCAGTGACCGAATATCCGAACGAGGAACAAAGGCTTCAGCGCCCAGGGCCGAGAACTCGCGATCGATGAGCTGCGCACCCAGCGTGGTCGTGAGGTTGCCACCCGCCAGAGGCAGCTGTTCCAGATCGACCTCGGCACGCGCTTCCAGCGCGCGATTGACAAAGCGCGTGCCGCGCGAGTCGTTCTCGAACTCCGTGTGCTCGTAGTCGACATAGCCCATGCGCAAACGTGCGCTGTGCATCATCGGCAGCGGCGCGTTCAGCGTTGCCTTGGTATCGATCCGAGTCTGGGACAGATCGATGCGCACGTCACCGCCGTGCACGTCACCAGCAACAGGTGAAGGCGGATCCGATTCGCCCGCCGGCGGCAGCCCGTAGGTGTTCTCCAAGACGTTGACGGCAGCGCCGATGTGGCCCCAGGGTGCGATCCAGGAAGCACCCAGGCTGCCGCCGTGCGCCTGCGCGTCGGTATTGGGGATGTAGCTGCTGGCGTTGCGTCTGTTCTCCAGACCGAACTGCGTGCGTACCGCATCCTCGTCGATGGCGAGCCCGGGGATCTCCACTTCCGATTGGTGGCGCTGAAAGGCATCCAGATGGATTGCCAGATTCTCGACGTGGGTCTCCAGTCGGGCCGCAATGATGTGACGACCGCCGTTGCTCGATGCTCGCGGCTCCAGCATGCCAACCGCTCGCGCCGGCGGCAGGGTGTCGGGGATCCGGTTGTCGACAACGTTGACGACACCGCCGCTCGCGCCGCTGCCGTACAGCAGTGTGGCCGGCCCCCTGATGATCACGACCTGCTCGGCCAGGCTGGCCTCGACCGTGCTGGCATGATCGGCACTCACCGTGGAGGCATCATGGGTGGCGATGCCATCCTGCATGACCCGCACTCGCGACCCGCTCAACCCCCGCAGCACCGGCAGACCAACGCCAGGCCCGAACGAGGCATTGTTGACACCGAGCTCGCCAGACAGCGTCTCGCCGATGGTGGAGCCGGTCTTCAGGCGCAGCTTCTCCTCCGACAGCACCGTTGTGGCCTGGATGAGCCCGGGACGTTCCTCGCCAGCGTCACGGCCACGCACTTCCAGCGGGTCGAGTTCCAACGGTGTCTGGGCGTGCGCGGACTCATCGAGCATAACGGCCATGACAGCCAGCATGCTCGCAGCAGCCAACAGCAACGCGAATGTGCCGAGCGTGGACCGGGGCATCGGGTACAGGCAACGAAGGGGGTTCCACCAACAACGATTGATGGAACAATATAACATATCTCACTTATAGCGTAATTCGAAGATCACGAGCGCGCCAAGCGAAGATGCAAGTGGGCTTCAGCCGCTGTCCCGGCGCCGTCTGTCCGTGACCGCGTCCAGATAGTCGAGCCAGCGGTTGGCTTCGGCGGCGCTCTGGGGAAAGTCGGTCGCTGCCAGGAATGCCGCGCGCGCGTCGTCCTGGCGTAGCGCGCTTCGAGCCAT
>JAGRHX010000689.1 GCA_020444775.1 Gammaproteobacteria bacterium | reverse complement strand
CGCCGACGATGATGACCGCGCCGACCTCGGCCGCCGCCCGGCCGAAACCGGCCAGCGCTACGGTGAGCAACGAGTACCGCGCATCCCAGAGCAGGGCGCGAACCACCTGCAGCGGGCTCAGACACAGCGAGCGGAACTGCTCCGCGTACTCGTCGTGCAAATCCTCCAGCACCTGGCGAGACAGCGCGGCGATGATCGGTGTGATGAGGATGGTCTGGGCGATGACCATCGCGGTCGGACTGTAGAGCAGCCCCAGCCAACCCAGCGGACCGGCCCTGGACAGATGCAGGTACACGATCAGTCCGACCACCACCGGCGGCAGCCCCATCAGCGCATTGACCAGCACCAGTGCGGCATTGCGACCGGGAAAGCGACTGATCGCCAGCAGCGCGCCGACGGGCAGGCCGATGCCACAGGCAACCAGCATGGCCGTGAGGCTGACCTGCAGCGACAGCACCACGATCTCGAGCAGGTCGGCGTCGAGCGCGAACACCAGCGCCAGTGCCAGCCTGAATGATTCTGCAAAATCATGCACGATTTACAGGGTTCCGTATGCGAGCACCAGGATCTGAAATCCGTGCAATCTTTCCCGTGTGTAGTCGATTATGCAAGCCGGCACAGACAGCGGGTTACGATTGCGCGACAATCCGCATCGCCCTACCGGCCGTTGCCGATGCCCGGTTGGACCATCGTCATCGTCTGCTCGCCCATCGCCACCTCGAAACGAGTGCCCTAGCTCCATGTCGCTGTCTTCATCGTCGCCGCGGCGCCCTATCTCGATCGACGCGGACCGCTGGTATCCGCTGCTGCGTACCTGTGCGTCGCTGGCCTTGATGACCGTCGCCGGCTCCGCCATGTACTCGGCGATCATGGTGTTGGAGCCGGCCGCGGCTGAGTTCGGCGCGGGACGTGGCGGCGCTTCGTTGCCGTACACGTTGTTCATGCTCGGCTTCGGGCTGGGAAATATCGGTCTGGGGTGGCTGGCCGACCGGCGTGGCATCCTGGTGCCGGCGGCAATCGGCTGCATCGCCCTGCCGCTCGGGTTCTTCTTCGCCAGTCGAGCCGGCTCGTTGCTCGAGCTGGGACTGGCCTTGTTCCTGCTGAGCGGCATGCTCGGTGCCTCGTTCAGCTTCGGGCCGCTGGTCTCGGACATCTCGAAGTGGTTCAGCGGGCGGCGCGGTCTGGCGGTCGGAGTGGTGATCAGTGGCAGCTATGTGGCCGGCGCGGTCTGGCCACCGATCCTGCAGACCATGTTCGATGGCATGGGCTGGCGTGAGTCCTACCGAACGCTGGCCCTGCTGACCTTCTTCACCATGCCGGCGCTGTCGCTGCTGCTGTACCGACCGTCGCCGGCGGAGAGCGGTGGCACCGCGGATACCCGGCACCCGACGCAAGCGTCACGGCCACTCGGCTTCAGCCGGCTCGGTCTGCAGACGCTGGTCTGTGTGGCCGGTGTCGCCTGCTGCGTGGCGATGGCCATGCCCCAGGTGCACGTGGTGCCGTACGTCACCGACCTGGGCTACGAGGCGATCCGCGGCGCCGAGATGATGTCGCTGATGCTCGGCTTCGGTATCGTCAGCCGTATCGTCTCCGGTTGGATATCGGATCGCATCGGCGGTCTGCGTACCCTGCTGCTCGGCTCGGCCTTACAGGGGCTGGTGCTGGTGGCCTGGATGTTCGCCGACAGCCTGACCGCCATGTACCTGACCTCGATGGCCTTCGGGCTGGCGCAGGGGGGTATCGTGCCGTCCTATGCGATCATCATCCGCAGCTTCTTCCCGGTCGGAGACTCCGGCTGGCGGATCGGGCTGGCGCTGATGTTCACGGTCAGCGGCATGGCGTTGGGCGGATGGATCGCGGGTAGCCTGTACGACCTGACCGGCAGCTACACGGCGGCCTTCGTCAACGCGATCGCCTTCAACGCGCTGAATCTGTCGATCGGCGTGTTGCTGCTGCGGCGGGCCAGCCGTGGTCGTGGCGGTGACCCATCGGCGGTGCTGCAACCGGCTTGAGCAAGCTCTGTACAGATCCAATTCGTGCAGAGCTTCAGCGTAACCCGGTGCGGACCTGTGCCGGGTC
>JAGRHX010000688.1 GCA_020444775.1 Gammaproteobacteria bacterium | reverse complement strand
TCAACGACGTGCTCGACTTCTCGAAGATCGAATCGGGCAAGCTCGAGTTCGACGAGCAGGATTTCCAGATCCACGACCTGATCGGAGATTCGATGAAGGCGCTGGCCGTCACGGCCCACGAGAGAGGAATCGAGGTCACCACGCGGATCGGCCAGGACGTCCCGCGCGTGTTGATCGGAGACGCCTCTCGGCTGAGGCAGATCTTGGTCAACCTCGTCGGCAACGCGATCAAATACACCGATCAGGGCGAAGTGGTGCTACGTCTGAGCTGCGAGCGCAAAGAGGATGAGCACGGCTGGCTGCGCTTCGTCGTGACCGACACCGGCATCGGCATAGGCGAGGACGCGCAGCGATATATATTCGAGGCCTTCTCGCAGACCGCGGGCTCGGCCAACCGGCGCTCCGGTGGTAGCGGGCTCGGCCTGTCCATCTCACGACGACTGGTGCAGCTGATGGGTGGCGATCTGCGTGTCTCCAGCCTGCCGGAGATGGGTTCCAGCTTCAGCTTCGCCGTGCCGCTGAAGCCGGTGCAGAGCGACCGGGACATCGATTCACCTCGTTGCCAACCAGCCCACGTGCTGGTGGTGCAGCGGCTGGCCAGCACGCGCGAGATGCTCCATCAGCAGTTGCTCGAGCTCGGAGCGCCACACGTGTGCGTGGCCAGCGCCGGCGAGGCACTGGGTCAACTCGAGCAGGGCAGCGCTGGTGCCGGATTCGATGCGATGCTGCTCGAACGCGACCTGCCGGACATGGACGGTCTGGACCTGGCCAGCCGGATCCGGCTGACCAGAACCGGTCCAGGGCCCCGGCTGATCCTGCTCGAGGGTGGTCTGGCCGATCAGCAACCGCAGCACTGGGCCCTGGCGGGCATCGAGACGCGACTCAGCAAGCCGCCGCGCTTGCTCGAGCTACACGAGGCGTTGCTCGCGAAGGACGTCAGCGACCAGGGCTTGGATCCGATAGCGTCCTACGAGGCCGAACCGCTGAACGCGCGTCTGCTACTCGCCGAAGACCATCCGGTCAACCAGGAGATGGCCATGGCAATGCTCGATCTGCTCGGCTGCGAGGTGGTCGTGGTCGAAACCGGCCGGGAGGCGGTGGACGGGCGTTTCCACGGCAAGTTCGACATGCTGCTGATGGACTGCGACATGCCGGACATGGATGGTTTCGAGGCGACCGACCGGATCCGTCAGCTCGAGCGTGACCGCGGTCTGCAAGCGCTGCCGATCATCGCCCTCACCGCGAACGCGCTGAGCGGCGATCGCGAGCGCTGCATCGAGGCGGGCATGAACGACTATCTGTCCAAGCCGATCAGCCTGAGCCGGTTGCGCGAGGCCATCGTGAAATGGGTACCGCAGCGCACGACCAACCGCCCCGCCGGCATCACCACCCCGGACAGCCAGTCCGCGGGTCTGGCCTGAAGCCTCCCCTGCGAGCGATCCAGAGGATCACCTTGCCACGCACCGCCAGGTTGGCGGTCCGCGGCGCTCGCATACTATGATGCCGGCCTTCGGCCAGACGCCGGCCACGCGTTCACCGGCCACCCGTCCCTCTCGAGTGGCCGCTCGCCAGTAGCCGTTCGCCAGTAGCCGTTCGCCACGAGCCGCTTGCCCGTAGCCGCTCGGGTTCGGGCCACCCAGCTCCATACCGTCCATGCAACCTCGTGAAGGAGCCTCTCATGAGTGATCTTGCCCTTGCCAGCATCGCCGAGCTCGCACGCGCCTTCGAGCAAGGCAGCACCACCCCCGATGCGGCGATGCGCGCGGTCCTGGATCGAATCGAGCAGCACGAGTCGCGTCTGGGTGCGTTCCAGGTGGTGTATGCCGAGGAGGCGATGCAGGCGGCCGAGGCCAGTACCCGGCTGCTGCGCAGCGGACACCGGGTCGGTCCCTTCCATGGGATTCCCTTCGCCCTCAAGGACATCGTCGATCTGGCCGGTCGTGTCACCACCGGTGGCTCGGCGGCGATGCGCGATCGGGTACCGGAGCACAGCGCCGCGATCGCGCGCAATCTGATTGCAGCCGGCGGCGTCCTCATCGGCAAGACCCGCACCGTGGAAGTCGCCATGGGCGGCTGGGGCACCAACAGACGCATGGGCACGCCGGTCAATCCCTGGGATCTGCGCACCCACCGCGCGCCGGGCGGCTCGTCTTCCGGCTCGGGCGTCGCGGTCGCGGCCGGTATGGCGCATTGCGCGGTGGGCACCGACACCGGCGGCTC
>JAGRHX010000687.1 GCA_020444775.1 Gammaproteobacteria bacterium | reverse complement strand
TGACCGCCGGCTTCTTCGTCTGCGGATTCCACGTCAGCTTCATCGCAGTGCATCTGCCCTCGTTCGCGGTGGACCGCGGGCTGGATCCGAGCATCGGTGCCAGCGCGTTGTTCCTCGTCGGTTTGTTCAACATCCTCGGTTCATACTCCTGGGGGCGTGCCGGTGGACGTTTCAGCAAGAAGCGACTGCTCAGCGCGCTGTATCTGAGCCGCGCCGTGGTGATCGGCGTGTTCTACCTGATGGAGCCCAGCGCTACCCTGGTGCTGGTGTTCGCCGCCGTGATGGGTCTGTTGTGGCTGGGCACGGTGCCGCTCACCAGTGGTCTGGTCGGACAGATTTTCGGCGTTCGGTATCTGTCGACGCTGTTCGGGATCGTCTTCTTCAGCCATCAGATCGGCGGCTTCCTGGGGGCCTGGACCGGTGGTTACATCTACGATGCGACCGGTAGCTACAATCTGATGTGGCTGTTCTCGATTGCGCTCGGTGTGGCGTCCGCCGCGCTGCACTGGCCGATCGACGATGCACCGATGCGACGCCGGACGTCGCTCGCGGCAGCCGGCGCCTGAGTGTGGTTCTCCAGGGCGGCGCGACGATCGGATCCTGAGTTCCCCAGGGGTCGCCTGGGGAAATCCTGAAGAATCGGCGTTTCCCTATCGGCCAGGAGCGAAGCATGGACCTGCCGAGCCGAAGCCAGCTGCTTCCCGAGCGCCTGCCGGACGGGCGTGCGCTGCTCGACGCGGGCCGACAGGCCGGCCAGTGCGTGACGCCCGGTGTCAGCCTGCTGTGCGAGCGCTTTGGCGTGCGTTCCGAGGTCGAGTACCGACGCGCCATGCAGGCCTGCGGTCGCCTGATGACCTGCATGAACATCGGTCTGCACAGCTGGGCCGAGACTGCTCGCGCCTTGGAGCGGATAGAGCAGCAGTGCGAAGCGCGTGGCTTTTCCATCGACCGCTATCAGCTCAACCTGGACCGGCGCATGGGGCTGCCACGCGAGCTGTGGGCACGTGCGCCCCGTGAGACCGGTCCGATGCTGGAGACCGACGCGGACTGGCGGGGCACTACCCGCACGGTGCCCATACAGCCGCACCTGGGCGACATGATGATCGGCTCGCCCATGTCCTTCGAAAATGCGCGGCGGGCCATCGAAGCGGGCGTCACCTACATCGGCAATCTGTCGCAGTTCGCCTGGCGTTATCCGTTGTGGACCGGAACCGACGTTGACCAGGTGTCCGAGACGGTCAGGGCGCTGGGCCTGATGGCGGCTCGGCGCGAGGACGATCTTGTCCTGCACTCGTATCTGGACGACGGCTACGCGGCCCAGTTCAAGGACTACTGCTCATACATCGGCTGGTCGATGCTCGAGCACTACATCGTCGACGAGCTGGCCGGCGGACGAGTGGCGAGCGCCTATGGTGGTCTCACTCATGATCCGCTGACCAAGATGGCGATGATCCTGGCGCTCGAAGCAATCAAGCCAGCCGGCACCTTGAATTCTTTCTATCACGGTAACACCACTGCGTACGGCCGCTGTCTGGACGAGAATTTCGCGGTGCTGTCGCTGGATGTGATGCATATCCTGCTGGCGCAGCTGCGCACCAACAGCGGAGCGCCGACCCTGCCCATACCGGTGAGCGAGGCGCTGCGGATCCCCAATGCCGAGGAGATCGTGCAGGCGCACACGCTGGCGCGTCGGCTGGCCGAGGCGGCGCCCGCGATGATGGATTTGATCGATTGGCAGCGAGTCGAAGCCTTGCGGGATCGCTTGCTGGATGGTGGACGCAGGTTCTATCAGAACCTGCGTCAGGGCCTTCACGAGCTCGGTATAGATATGCAGGATCCGCTCGAGCTGCTGCTCAGCCTGCGCCGTCTGGGCGCCGCGCGGATCGAGAATCGCTTCGGTGTGGGGGAACTCCCGGTCGAGACGGGACAGAGCTACGAGCCGGTGATCCCCACCGATACCTTCAAGGACTTCATGCAGCGTCGGGAGCGGACCCGGTCGGCGATCGCGGCGCGCAAGCCACGTGTGCCGCAGGGACTCGAAATCGTGGTCGGATCCACCGATATCCACGAGTACGCCATGCTGCTGGTCATCGAATCACTGCGCGCGCTCGGCATCGAGCCAACCATTGCTGGCACCAGCGTCGATCCGGATGAGCTCGCGGCGTTGGCCCTGCGCGGCGACGCCCGAGCGATCCTGGTGTCGACCCACAATGGCATGGCGCTCAGCTACGCCCGCGCTCTGCGCGCGGCGCTGAGCGAACGCGGGCTGTCGCCGCTGGTCGCCATGGGTGGCACGCTGAACGAGGATCTGGACGGCACCGAGACACCCGTGGACTTGATCGACGAGCTCGGTCAGCTCGGGGTGACGGTTTGCACCGAGGTCAGCGACGTGATCGATCTGATGGAGCGTCTGTGAGCAGGGTACGCTTGACGCTACAGCAGGTGCACGCGCTCGCCTATGACTGTCTGCGCCACAACGGCTGTGACGAGGCGAACGCGAGCGCCGCCGCGCGCTGTATCAGCGACGCCGAACGTGACGGTTGTCACTCCCATGGCCTGTTCCGCCTGCCCTGGTACGCCTCAGCGCTGGTGAGTGGACGGGTGAATGGCAAGGCACGTCCCGGGCTGACGCGTCTTGCGCCCAGCGTGCTGCGCATCGACGGAGACAACGGCTTCGCGCCGCTCGCGCAACAGCTCGGCCATGGACCATTGCTCGAGTGCGCGCGAGACAATGGCATCGCCGTGTTGGCCGTGATCAACATGTTCCATGTCGCCGCCATGTGGCCCGAGGTCGAGCGTCTGGCCATGGACGGCGTCTGCGCGCTGGCGGTGACGGCCTCGTATCCCTATGTCGCGCCGGCGGGTGGCACCCGGCCCTTGTACGGCACCAACCCGATGGGCTTTGCCTGGCCCCGCGCCGATGGACCGCCGCTGGTCTTCGATCAGGCCTCCTCGGCCATGGCACGTGGCGAGATCGAGATTGCGGCGCGCGAGGGACACACCATTGCTAGCAACGTCGGACTCGGCCCGGATGGTGAGCCCAGCACCGATCCGGCCGTGGTGCTACAGGGTGCCCAGCTCGGTTTCGGGGGTTACAAGGGGGCGTCGCTGGCGTTGATGGTCGAATTGCTGGCCGGTCCGTTGATCGGTGAGTTCTTGAGCTTCGAGGCCTGCGCGGACGATGCCGGACACGGTGCGCCGCCCAAGGGCGGTGAGCTCATCATCGCCCTGGATCCGGCCAGATTCGGCGATCCGCAGGGCAATCTGGCGCATGCCGAGCGGCTGTTCGAGGCGCTGCTGGCGCAACCGGGCACGCGACTGCCCGGCGCCAGACGGCTGGCCAACCGCTCTCGGACGCCACGTGAAGGCGTCGAGATCCCGCTCAGCCTGCACCGGGAGATCCTCGCGTACCTGTGACCGTCGGTCTGGTCCCCGAGCGCGGCGGGCCGGCTCCATCGTGGCGATCAGTCCAGATAGTAGTGCTCGAGCCCTTCGAGCGACTGCTCGGCAGCCTCCAATCGGGCGATGGTCTGCAGGTGGACCTCGTCTGGCCCGTCATAGATGCGAAACGCCCGCGCCCGTGCGAAGGCGCGCGCCGCCGGCACATCGCCGGTCACGCCCTTGGCGCCGAAGATCTGCACCGCGCGGTCGGCAATGCTCTGGTAGGTGCGCGCGACCGCCACCTTGATCATCGATATCTGTTTGCGCGCGACCTTGTTGCCGAGCTGGTCGAGCAGCCAGGCCGCCTGCTGAACCAGGAGTCGGGCCTGGTCCAGCTCGATGCGTGACAGGCTGATCGCCTGCTGGGTCGACGAGTAGGCATCGACCCGCGTCCCGAAGGTCGTGCGCCGGGTCGAGCGTTGCAGCATCAGCGCGATCAACACCTCGCATTCACCGATGGCGCGCATGCAGTGATGGAGTCGGGCTGGTCCCAGCCGCGCCTGTCCCATGGCAAAGCCGGCGCCCGGTTCACCGAGAAGATTGTCCGCGGGCACACGTACCTCGTCGAACAGCAGCTCGGGATGCCGCTCGTTGCCGTGCAGCACGCCGAACACCGGCACCTCGCGCACCACCTGCAGCCCCGGAGCGTCGCGTGGCACGATGAGCATGCTCTGCCGACGGTTCTTGGGGGCGTCGGGATCGGTCACGCCGACCACGATCAGGAAACTGCAATCGGGATGCGAGGCGTTGGAGCTGAACCATTTTCGACCGCTAACCACCCACTCGTCACCCTCACGTACGATGCGGGTCTGCAGGTTCGACGGGTCTGATGAGGCCACGTCGGGTTCGGTCATCGCAAATGCCGAAGCCGTGTTGCCTTCCAGCAATGGCATCAGCCAGCGCAGCCGTTGATCGGGTGTGGCAAAGCGTTGCAGCAGCTCCATGTTCGGCACATCCGGGGCGTGACAGTTGAACACCCGTGACCCCCAGCTCAGCCGTCCCAGGATCTCGGCGACCGGCGTGAACTCGAGGTTGCTCAGACGCAGACCGGGCTCGTCGTCGGCGAGCTGCGGCAGGGCCATGTTCCACAGCCCCAGGCCTTGGGCCTGCGCTCTAAGCGAGCGCTCGATATCAGGTACCACCTGACCCTGCTCGAGCTGCTGATGCCAGAGCCGATTGTTCGGCAGCACCTGCTCCTGGAAGAACATCTCCACCTGCGCGCGCACCTTTAGCGCTCTGTCAGGAAGCTCGAACATGCGTAAACACCTCTTCGTTCTGTGTCGGCCCGGGTCGGACTCACGCAACCGGGACGCAAGCGTCTCAGGTGCGTCCACCGTTTGCACGGATCGGTCAATCCGGTGAGTCGTTCTGCTGGCCTGGTTGCTCGATCCTGCGGGCCTCGGCCAGCGCGGAGGCGACCAGACCGGTCGGCACCGCGACGATCCCGAGTCCGACCATGAGGACGACGAAGGTGAACAGGCGGCCACCATCGGTGATCGGATAGACATCGCCGTAGCCCACGGTCGTCAGGGTGGCCACCGCCCACCACAGCGCGTCGAAGATCGAGCGGAACTTGTCCGGTTGAGCCTCGTGCTCGAACAGATAGATGCCCATCGCGGCCACGTAGAGCACCATCAATGCGACCATGGAGAACAGCACCAGCTCTTCTTTTGCGATCCGTATTGCCAGGACGAATCGATTCGCGGCTGCCGTGTAGCGGATGAACTTGAGGATCCGGAACAGCCGCAACAGCCTGAAGATCCGCACGCCACGCAGGTCCAGACCGGTAGCGACGTAGAACGGCAGCACGGCGAGCAGATCGACCAGACCGAAGAAGCTGAAGAAGAAGCGCAGTGGCCGTTCGGCAGCGTACAGGCGCAGCAGGTATTCCACCGTGAAGATCGCAATCGTCCCGGCCTCCACGTAGGTGAGCCAGCGACGTGAGGCCGGCGACAGCCCGGGCAGGGTCTCCAGTGAGAACTCGACCACCGCGAGCAGGATCAGGCACTGGATGCACAGCCCGAAGCGGCGTCCGATCGGGTCGTCGGTCTCGAACAGTCTATGGCGTAGAAAGTGGCGTATCGTCATGAAACGTGCAGATCCATCCCGGACCGGTGCGGCGTGACCAACCGGTCCGGGCGTTCCCGGTGCGGCCTGACGCGCCGTGACCGGGAACGGTCACGGTCGGGGCGAGCGCGAGCTGCTGTCGGCAGGCGATGGCGCTCAGCCGGTCTGTATCCGATCGTGCATCCCATTCAGGGCAGCGAGGGTGCCAGCGACCAGATCCTGCATGATCTCGGCCGCTGGTCGGAGCCGGTCGATGAGTCCGGCACCCTGTCCCGCTGGGTTGCTGTGCAGATCGTATCGATTCTGAGCTGCCGCGGCAGCATTCAGGTCGTCCATGAGGATCTTCTGGTAGGGCACGGGCAGGGTAGCCAGACCGGCTTCGTCCCAGGCATCGATGACCGCGTTCTTGAAGCTGCGCATGGTCTTGCCGGTGTAGATGGTGCGGACCTCGAAGTCCTGGGAGCGACCCTCGACGATCTGGCGCTTGTGCTCGTCGCTGATCGCGCATTCGCTCGACGCGAGGAAGGCGGTGCCGATCCAGACGCCCTGGGCGCCCAGCGCGAGCGCGGCGGCCACGCCACGACCATCGACGATGCCACCCGCCGCGAGCACCGGAGTGGGCGCGACCGCGTCGACTACCTGTGGAATCAGCGGAAAGCTCGCGATCCGACCGGTGTGGCCGCCGGCCTCGTGACCCTGCGCGACGATGATGTCGACGCCGACCTGCTTCTGACGCAGGGCATTGCGCGCAGAGCCCGCAAGTCCGATCACCTGCATGCCACGGGCCCTGGCCAGCGGCACCACCCAGGCCGGATCGCCGAGCCCCGCGGCGAACACCTGCACATCCTCCTCCATGATCACGTCGACCTGCTGCTGGATCATGTTGCGATTGGTCGCACCGGGCGTGCCGCCGTCGCTGCCGCTGGTGTTGGCGACCACGAACTCGTCCTCTATAGGGGCCGGTTGCAGACCGTGGCGCTGCATCAGCGCCTCGACAAAAGCGACCTGCTCGGGGAACCGCTCGCGCAGGTTGCGGCGCACCTCCGAACGTGTGAGACCTGCATCCGCCGCGACCTTGCCCGGCAGGATCAGGTCCACGCCGATCGGCCGAGCGGTCAGCTTGCGGGTCTCGCGAATCTGCTCACGCAGCGCCTCCGGTGGCAGTCCGGAGCCCCCGACCACGCCCAGTCCACCGGCTTCGGATACCGCGGCGACCAGGGCAGGCGGGGTTGCCCGGCCGCGCGAGCCCATGCCTGCCAGGACGATCGGGTACTCGATGCCGAGCCGATCGCAGAGCGCTGTTCGTAGTTTCGGTCTGGCCATGCGTTCTGCCCTCCGGCGAAGTGTCTGTATGACGCTGTAGCTGTATGACATGCATCATGCCTCGAGGGCAAGCGAGCATGGTGCGGGGCGGCTTCGCCTTGGTTTCTGCCGCCGAGCTCGTGGACCATGATGTCGATGGCCAGAGGGTACCTGTGTCGGTATGGGACCCGGATCCTGACCACGTTCGATTCAGTCTCGGGCTACGCGCGATGCGTCGAGTGACCGGCGGCAACTGGCGTGTCGCCTCGATATGGTCGCCGATGGCGCTGTGAAGCTATTCTAGGCTGCCTTCCAGCCAGCCCTGTGGGATTTGCAAGACCGATGGCCAAGCGCTCAAAGCTCGCTGTCATTCTGCACGCCGACGTCGTTGGATCGACCACGCTCGTCCAGATGGATGAAGGTGTCGCCCATGAGCGGCTCCAGGACGTGTTTCGTCGGCTGTCCCAGGCCATAGCCGTGCACGGCGGTATAACCCATGAGCTTCGCGGCGACGCGCAGGTGGCCGAGTTCGCCCGTACATCCGACGCCATCAGCGTAGCGCTGACGTTTCAAGCCTCGAACAGCGCGCACAATCAGGCATTGAGCGACTTGATCCGTCCTGAGGTCCGCATCGGTATCGCGCTGGGCGAGGTCGTGCAGGCCGAACGCGATCGTGCGCAACGAACATCGCTCCCAGCGATCGACACCTGGCTGCTGTTCCAGAGGGGGGTGGCGGCCTACTACGCAACGACAGCGACTGCCATGGATGAGGCTGTCGACCTCTTCGACCCGGTCACACGCCTGGACCCGCGCTTTGCGCCGGCGCTTGCCATGGCGGCTGTGGCGCGTACGCGGATTGCCGTCAACTTCCGACCCGAGGCGCACCGGGTCGTCGAGGCATCAGCAAGGTGTGAGGTTGGAGCGCGGCGAATCGTGCCGCCAATCGGGCGCGTGGATCTGCTAGATAGCACCGCAGGGTTTATATCGACTCGCTTCCAGAGCTGGAGCGTGTTGCAGGACATCCGGCCAGGTGCTCGCTGGCGGCGCGGTCGAGTATTCGCCCGTCGCGGTGGCCAATCTCCTTGAATTCAGAGCCTGGCTCGAGGTCCATCAGCACGGCCAGACTCCCCGCCCATGTTCAGTGCTCGGCCTGACCCTTCTCCGGAGTGACCCTCATTGAGGGGCTGTGGAGCACCCCCGCACGGCGCCGGGCGCTCGGTCCCGGGCGGCTTCGGTTGACTCTGCGATCTTCGCCTGCCTATTATCGGTGAAAGCGCTTTCATCACCTGGAATCGCGTACCACACCCGGCTAGCCCACATGACAGTGCATGCGTGCGAGCACATGCCTCGAGCGGTCCCGACCCGGTCATGTCGCGCTAGGGCGGGCGCGGACCATGGGAGGCTGGATGGACGACCTGCGGGAACCGAAGAACAAGGCGTCGGTCATCGGCGTCTCCAGACGAGGGAACCACGGTGTCGACCAAAGCCCCGATTCGTGGAAGCCAAGGGGCTTTAGCACGCCTGGCGCCTCGCACGCCCTGATGATCCGTGCCATGGGGCGTTGTACTGCACGACCAGCAGGCAAGCGGCCGGGGTGTCCGTGGCATTGGGGCATCACGCGACATCCAATCCCGGCGCAGTCATGCGTCGGCCCATCATCATTGACGACAACGAGGGTGCAAGGCCCACTGTCGAGCCGCTACGGCTGCTCGACTACGGCTGCTCGACCATTGCCTTGTCAACGATGGCGCCGCGTGCTCGAACATGGCGACTGCGGAGCAGGCTAGAGACCGATGCGCGCTCGATCGCGCGCTCCGGTATGGCCGACGCCGAGCAATCGGGTTGGTGACTATGAGACGTAGCTGGCTTTCGGCAAGGCGGCGCATGTGGTGTTCGACAAGACGACCGAGGCGGTGACGCCGCCAGAGTTCGTCCTGGCACAAAGGTCGCGATCGAGGAGATTGGCGACGATGAGAAGCTCAAGAACCACGACCAACGGAGGAATCACGACATGAACATCAGATCGGGCATCGTGCGGATGCTCGCGCTGGCGAGTGTGCTGTGCAGCGTCTTCGCCGCTGCCGGCGTGGCGGCGCAGGAGAAGGTCCTGAAGGTGGCGGTGCACGCGGACCTGAAGATCCTCGATCCCATGTACACGACCACGTACATCACGGGCCGCTACGGGCTGGCGGTCTACGATACCTTGTTCGCGCTCGACTCGAAGTTCGTGCCACAACCACAGATGGTCGGGGACTACTCGGTCAGCGATGATCAGCTGACCTATGAGTTCAGTCTTCGCCCCGGGCTCAAGTTCCACGATGGCGCACCCGTACGCTCGGTCGACTGTATCGCTTCGCTGCAGCGTTGGATGCAGAAGGATCCCATGGGACAGCGCCTGGCGCAGTCGCTGGACCGTCTGGAAGCGGTCGACGACGATACCTTCCGTCTCATCTTGAAGGAACCCTACGGTCTGGTGCTCGACTCGCTGGGCAAGGCAACCGGACGGGCCATCATTCTCCCGGAGCGTGTCGCGAAGACACCCATCACCGAGCAGATCAAGGAAGCCATTGGCTCGGGGCCGTTCATCTTCAAGAAGGACGAATGGAAACCCGGCCAGAAGGCCGTGTTCATCAAGAACCCCGACTATGTGCCACGCGAAGAGCCAGCAG
Organism: Gammaproteobacteria bacterium; assembly: GCA_020444775.1. The sequence goes on along the minus strand of JAGRHX010000687.1, from coordinate 3,343 downwards.
ACTTCATGGCCGGCGGCAAGGTGGTCAAGGTCGACCGCGTGGAATGGCTGTACATACCCGACAACAACACGGTGCTGTCCGCGCTGGTCGCCGGTGAGGTGGACTACTATGAGGCTCCGCCGCTCGAATACATTCCGATCCTCGAGTCCAATCCAGACATCGAGGTCAAGAACATCGACCAGCTCGGGCGTCAGTTGCTGACCCGCCCGAATCACCTGCATCCGCCGTTCAACAATCCGAAGGCTCGGGAGGCGCTGCTGTACCTGATCAACCAGGAACATGTGATGAAGGCGGTAGTCGGTAACCCGAAGCTGTACATGCCGTTCTGCGGAGCCTTCTTCATGTGCAACTCGGAGAACGGCACCGAGGTCGGTTCCGAGCCGCTGCGAGAGTACGACCTCGAGAAGGCCAAGGCGCTGCTCGCGGAGGCCGGTTATGCCGGGGAGGAGCTCGTCGTTCTTCAACCCACCGACCGGCCACAATACAACGCCGCTACGCTGGTTCTGATCCAGGCGCTGCGACAGGCAGGCGTGAAGGTTCGGGCGCTGTCCGCGGACTGGAGCACTATTGCATCCATTCGGGCCAAGAAAGAACCCGTCGACCAGGGCGGCTGGAACATCGTCATCACCAGTCACGGCGGTCCCACGGTGGCGAATCCGGTGTCCGGCACCTGGTTCAACTCGCGCTGTGGCAAGGGCAACCCCGGATGGCCTTGTGATGAGGAGCTCATGGGTATGGTCGATCAGTGGGCGAGCGAGACCGATGCCGGCAAGCGCAAGGCGCTCATCGAACAGATCCACACCCGTGCCTACAAGTCGCTCCCATTCGTGCCCATGGGGCAGTTCTTCCAGCCCATCGCGGTGCGCAAGAACATCAGCGGGGTGTTGATGTCTGGCGAGCCGGTGTACTGGAACATCGAGAAGCTCTAGCCGCATGTCCCTGCCCGGCAACAGTGATTGCCGGGCAGGGACGACGCTGGAGCGATTGGACCTGGGACTGTTCGCCACCAGGTGGGCTCGCTTGCTTCAACGGAACGCCGGTCCGAGCAGCTCGATGCTCAGCGTCCAGCGCCGGCAGGTGTTCGGGCAGGTTTCCTGGCGGCCGGATGAGGGCTTATGTTCGGTTATATCGTTCGACGCGTGCTGGCGACCATTCCCACCATGCTGGTGGTCGCGCTTGCGGTGTTCTTCCTGATGCGTATTGGTCCAGGTGATCCGGCTGCGCTGCTGGCTGGTGACGATGCGTCGAGTGTCGAGATCGAACAGATCCGCGCGCAGCTTGGCCTCGACCGACCGATGGTCGTGCAGTTCGTGGACTGGATGGGCAACCTGCTACAGGGTGACATGGGCAACTCGGTGTTCAACGGAACGCCGGTGCTGGAGTTGATCCTGCAGCGTGTCGAGCCCACCGTCGCGGTCGCCGTGGCCACCATCGTGTTCGCAATCAGCCTGGCCATTCCGCTCGGGATTCTCGCTGCCTGGAAGGCGGGTACCTGGTTGGACCGCGCCATCATGGGCTTCGCGGTGGTGAGCTTCTCGCTGCCGGTGTTCTTGATTGCCTACCTGTTCGTATTCGGTTTCTCGCTGGAGTTGCGCTGGTTGCCCGTGCAGGGATATCGGCCCATCCAAGAGGGCTTCGTGCCGTTCATACGCCACCTGATCCTGCCGAGTCTGGCGTTGGGGCTGGTATACACGGCGCTGCTTGCGCGCATGACACGCAGCACGATGCTCGAGGTGCTCAACGAGGACTACGTCCGCACCGCGCGAGCCAAGGGCGTGGGCATCTTCTGGGTTCTCATCGCACACGCGCTGCAGAACGCGGCCATACCCATCGTGACCACGATCGGCGTCGGGATTGCGTCGCTGATTGGTGGCGTGGTGGTCACCGAGAGCGTCTTCGCCATACCTGGAATTGGACGCTTGACCATTGATGCGGTGCTGCACCGGGACTATCCGGTCATCCAGGGCGTGATCATCCTGACGGCATTGGCTTATGTGCTGATCAACCTGGTTATCGACCTGAGCTATACGCTACTCGACCCCAGGATTCGTTACTGAGCGTGCGCGCGCACAACGGCTCTTCAGGAGATCTGCAATGAGCGATACCCCGGCGCTATTGCCGGCCAGAGAGCCCGTGACCTTGATCCCGGAACGTCATCCGCTGGCGGATTTCGTCTACCGCCATCCGACCGTGGTGCTGGGCGGCGGCATTCTTGCAGCGTTGGCAATCATCTCCATCGCGGCTCCATTGCTGAGTCGCTACGATCCGTTGTTCCTGGACGTGACCAAACGCATGCAGCCGCCCTCGTTCGAGCACTGGTTCGGCACCGACGCCTACGGTCGAGATGTTCTGAGCAGGACGTTGTACGGGGGCCGTGTATCGCTGATCGTCGGTATCTGCGTGGCAGCATTGAGCACGATAGTGGGTTGCATCATCGGCCTTGTCAGCGGCTATTTTCGTACCCTGGATGCGATCATCATGCGGATCATGGACGGCTTGATGGCGATACCGGGGATCCTCCTCGCCATTGCCATGATGGCGTTGCTCAAGCCCAGCCTCGGGATCGTCATCATCGCCATCACCATCCCCGACATCCCTCGCGTCGTGCGTTTGGTGCGCGGTGTGGTGTTGTCCATACGGGAGCAACCCTACGTGCAGGCCGCGGTGTCGATCGGAACCCGCTTCCCTCGGCTGTTGTTCAAGCACGTGCTGCCCAACACGATTCCGCCGCTGATCGTGCAGGCGACCTACATCTGTGCCTCGGCCGTGCTGGCCGAAGCCTATCTCAGCTTCCTGGGGGTCGGTATTCCGCCGGAGACGCCGAGCTGGGGCAACATCATTGCGGAAGGTCGTCTGTACGTGCAGATCGCTTTCTGGAGCATCCTGTTTCCGGGTGTCTTCCTGGGCATGATGGTGCTCGCCATCAATATATTGGGCGATGGGCTGCGGGATATGCTGGATCCACGCATCGCGAGCAAGATGTGAAGGGGCGTGGAATGGTGCGGTCAGTACTCAGCAACGCGGGCGACGCTGTCTCAGCGCCGCTGCTGCGTACCGAGAATCTGAAAACCTGGTTCTTCACCCGCAACGGCGTGGTGAAGGCGGTCGATGGCGTCAGCTATCACGTCAACCGTGCCGAGACACTGGGCGTGGTGGGGGAATCCGGCTGCGGCAAGAGCATCACCGCGCTGTCCATCATGGGGCTGGTGCCGCAGCCAGCCGGACGTATCGTCGACGGACACATCTATCTGGGCGAACGTGAGATCACCGGTCTGTCAGAGTCGCAGATGCAGCTCATTCGCGGCAACGACATCTCAATGATCTTTCAAGAGCCGATGACCTC
>JAGRHX010000686.1 GCA_020444775.1 Gammaproteobacteria bacterium | reverse complement strand
GGCGGTGTGCCACGGCCAGGGTCGTCGACGGCCGGGTTCGCCGACGCCCGCTGCACGCCCCACGAGCTCTGGCTGGTCTTCGATCGGCCGGATCTGATCGGTGTGGGGCTGATATTGGATGCGCAGAGCGCTTTTCCGACCTTCGAGTTCGGGATCGCACTGAGCCGTTCGGATCTGGTCGCTGAGACCCGTGTCGTCGGCGACGATACCTGGCGGCAGTCGCTCTTCGAACGGCTGCGTGAGGCCGTGCGAGTCGGTCGGGTCCAGCTGCTGTCGGCCGGCGCCAGACCGGATGCGACGGTCGCCCTCGACGCGACCGGACTCGAGGTCAGCGCGCTACGGGTGCCCGATCGCATCGACCGTCCGGATGACGAGATTGACGCCCGCTGGCGGGCCCGTTTTCGTGCCGATCTCGCATTGAATCAGGACTGGCTGGCTGCTCACGGGCTGCGAGCTACCGGTTATCTCTGGCCCGCCCATGTTCACGTGCCGATGCTCGAAGCAGAGCTGGCACCGCTTGGTCTGGGCAAGAGCCTGCTGTCGAAGGGCACCTTGCGGGGGCGGGGCGGGGAGATTGCCGGGATTTCGATGGCTGGGCCGGACAGATATCTGACCCTCGACCTGTGGCCGGGCAGCGGCCTGCCCGATCTGCTTGCCGAGCTACGCGCCGTGCCGCGGGCGGGCGTACTGAGCGCGGTACAGCTCGAGTTCTCCAGGCTGGATGGGCAGCCCGACAGGACCCTGGCGCTGCTGCGTGCGCTTGGCGTCAACAGCGTCATCGTCGAGGGCGACCTGGTCGGGGTGGCGCCGGCGACCATGCGTCGGCGCCTATGGTGGCTGAAGCAGCGTAGCGGCCTCGAGATCGGCTTGGCCGTCGGCCCGGGTGAGCGGTGTTCCGGAGCCGGGCGCTGCGCGCCGCTGCCGCGGCGGCTCGCCCGCCTTGCCCGTCAGCTGCCGCTGGACCTGGTGCTGCTTCAGGCTGCCACGCTCGATTCGCGGGTGCTCGGCGCGGTGCGTCGATATCGGCCCTATGCGCGCTTCCTGGTCGTGGAGGACGATGCGCTGAATGGGTCCACGAGGTCCGAATCGGGGCTGCACGTCCTGCCGCACGAGCTGCACTACCGTCTGGTCGAGCGCGCCCAGGCTCCAGCGGAGGCGCTGACGCGGATCCTGGATACCTTGCCCCTGCCGTTCAAGGCTCGTCTCATGCCCCGCTATGTGCTGCATTCGCCGGCCGACCTGATGCGGCTTGCGAGGGTACTCGATCGCGACCGGTATGACGGTGTGCGCAGCAGTCTGGTGCTGCTGCCGCCTCACGCGTTTGACCTGGCGCTTGACGAGACGCTGGTAGCGACGCTGGCGGCCGGCATCTCGTTACGTTCGATCCCAACGCCGTCGAGCGCACATACGGGTCGTCGATGACCCGCTCCGACAGCGCAATGCTCGACCCGCGTGGCGGCGTATACTCGAGGGTTGGTCTGCAGATCGGCGGCCAGGCGTCGACATATCCTCGGACTGAGGTAGCCGTGGTGTTCGAACCGTTCACGCCCTGGGCGGCTGAATCGGAAAGGTCCGTATGAGTCCGTCGTGGATCATGAGCGTGCTGTTCGAGTACGCCTTCTACTACCCGTTGTTCATGGCCTACGTGTGGATGGTTGGCGGGGTCTACTATCACTGGCACTGGGGACGTGGCGGACATGTGTTCGAGCGACGTCCCTGGCCACACGCGCAGCGGCCGCCGGCCTCGGTGCTGGTGCCCTGTCACAACGAGCGCGAGCACGTCACCGAGACCGTGCATAGCCTCCTCGAACAGGACTACCCAGGGCTCGATATCGTCCTGATCAACGATGGCAGCACCGATGGGACCGATCGGATCATCGATGCGCTCGCCGAACGCCACCCCAGCGTGCGCGCGATTCATCTGACGAGCAATCAAGGCAAGGCCGTCGCGCTCAAGGTGGGGGCGCTGGTCTCCCCCCATGAGTTCCTGATCACGATCGACGGTGACGCCGTTCTGGACCGATCCGCGGTTGGCTGGATCATGCACCACTTCGTCAGCGGACCGCGGGTAGGCGCGGTCACCGGCAACCCCCGGATCCGAACCCGCTCGACCGTGCTCGGGCGCATCCAAGTCGGCGAGTTCTCCTCGATCATCGGTCTCATCAAGCGTGCCCAGCGCATCTATGGTCGGGTGTTCACGGTCTCCGGTGTGGTCAGTGGCTTTCGTAAGTCGGCGCTGCAGCGGGTCGGCTACTGGAGCCCGGACATGGTCACCGAGGACATCGACGTGTCCTGGAAGCTGCAGCTGGACCATTGGGACATCCGTTTCGAGCCGAACTGTCTGTGCTGGATACTGATGCCCGAGACCTTTCGCGGCTTGTTCAGGCAGCGTCTGCGCTGGGCGCAAGGCGGCGCCGAGGTCTTGATCAAGTACTCCCTGGACCTGTTGCGATGGCGCAAACGCCGCATGTGGATGGTCTACCTGGAGCTGCTGATGAGCATCATCTGGTCGTACGTCATCTGTGCGATCATGCTGTTGTGGCTGGCCGGCCAGCTGCTGCCGATGCCCGAGCCGTTGCGTATATCGACCTTGCTGCCGGCCTGGCCGGGGGTCCTGATCGGGGTGACCTGTCTGCTGCAGTTCGCCGTCAGCCTGTGCATCGATTCCCGCTACGAAAAGGGTCTGGGTCGCTACTACTACTGGATGGTCTGGTATCCGCTGGCCTTCTGGACGATCAACGCAATCACCGCGGTGGTCGCACTCCCCAGAGCGCTGATCAAGAAGTCCGGTCTGCGCGCGCGTTGGGAGAGCCCGGACCGTGGCATCGCAAACAGTGCGAGGGGATCCGTGCGCCCGGTCCGGACGCCGGTGCACACTGCCAGGGGTAGCAACGATGCCTGAGACCGCGGCCAGACCGGTTTCTCTGCCTGGACCCGCGTCGCGCCCCGATCAACCGCCGATCATCGAGCGTCCGGACCTGCAGAGTCTGGTTCAGCGCTATGGCTCGTGGAGCCTGACCCTGATCTTCTGGGGGATCTATCTGTATCTGTGGCTGCCCGCGCTGAGCGCCCTGGCGTGGCTGGCGGAGGGCCACTTCGTCTACTCTCAGATCGTGATGTACCCGGGCTGGTCCGTGCTCGGTCGGCTGCTGCTCACCTACCTGTTGGTGATCGTGTGTCTATCCGGGGCACTGATCGTCTGGGCACGGATCAATCAGCATCGATTCAGCGGGGTGGAGCGCCGCCAACCACCGGAGGCCGTGGGCGAGGCGGATCTGGCCAGCGATTTCGAGGTGCCGCTGGCGATGGTGAGACTGTGGCACCGGGACCGACGCGTGGTGCTGCACTTCGATGGGCATGGCCGGATCGTGACACCGGCACAGGCCAGGGCGGCCGCGACACGCATTCATGGCGATGCGGCCTGAGCAAGGCTCTCGTTCAGTCCGGGAGCGCGGAACCGCGGCTGATCAATACGGTGGGCGACGGCGCCCGGCGAGCGCGCGCAGCACACCGAGCGCGCCGGCGAACAGGACCAGCGCCGCTGGCAGCGGTACCGAGCTCACCGCCAGCGCAACCTGATATTCGCCCTCCAGGTTGTCGTGGAATACCCCATCATTCTCGGCCAGGAACAGATAGGCCCGGGGCACATCGGGAATGCGCAGCCGGGCGCTGGCGCCGATGTCGAACGCCGGCTGCGAGGCGAGCGGGTCGATGGGATTGATCCGGTCCGCTTCGGAGCTCCAGATCCCGATCAACGAGTAGACCAGCAGATCCCGGAAGCTGAACCGGTCCTGCGGCGTTTCCGCGCCGCCGGGACCGGTGCGGGTGGTAGCCAGGTCCTGCACGGTCCCCGTGGCCGAGATATCGACCACGTCGAAGCTTGCGAAGTCGAAGGCGAGCCCCCCGAGGCTCACCGGGAGCGGCGCCAAGCCCAGGCCGAGGCCGCCGGGCTCGGGATTCTGCATGCTGCCGACGCCGACGTAGGGATGTCCCCAATCGTCATGGAAGAGATTGTGCATCGGATCGACCCGATGCTCCAGCTCGATGACGCCCATCCCCATCACGGCGGTTGCGGCCTGTAGCGGCGCGGCGCCGAGAAACAGTGTGGACAGCAGCAGCAGCGTGCCCGTCAGGCCTGCTCTGCCCGTGGACCCGAGGCGGAGCCCGCTCGGGTTGCGGATGGGAAATGAACGATGCACGGTCACGCTTCCTGAAGCCTTTGGGTACAGATGGGCCGAACGGCGCGGTTGGCGCCAGTGTGCACCAGCCGTGGTGTCGATTCGAGGCACGCACCTGTCGCTGCGAAGCGAACTGTGCGGCAGCTCAAGAACTCGATGCTTTAGATGCGTCCCCAAGGTGCATCCCCAAGGTCTACACCAGGTCATCGCCTCTAGCCGCGCGAGCGGTGTCGGTCAATCTCGGACTGCACCGCTTCCGACGCCGCGCCAACGAACACGTCGCGGTTCTCCAGGCTGTAGTCGTAGCTCTGGCGGCGAAGCTCGTTCTTGCGCTGGAAGTGCGGGATCACATAGCGGGCCATCAGCTCGTAGTGACGCTTGGTGGCGGCGAAATCGGCCCAGTTGTGGGCCAGCTCCAGAAAGGCGCCGAAGCCACCCGAGCCTTCCAGCAGCCGCTCGATGTAGGCGATGGCATCGTCCGGAGTGCCGATCACCGCCATCTTGTGCTCGAGCAGATAGTTGTACGGATCGGTGATGCCGGCCGGAATGATCGGGAAGGTCGCGATCTCGCGGAAATAGCGGGCAAAGTCCTCCAGGCCGAACTCGACGTTTCGACGTGCCTGCTCGCGGGTCTCGGCGATGTGCGCCAGACTGACCAGACGCCAGGCCTCGCGGGCCACCTGCCTACCGTGCTCCTGCGCCGACTGCTGCAGCGTGGCCCAGTTGTTCTTGTGCGCGGCCATGGCGTCGTCCGAGGTGCCGCCTATCGACAGCATGCCGAGGCCGTGCCGGCCGGCGGCCAGCGCACCGGCCGGCGAGCGCGCGCAGGCAACCGCCATCTCCACCCGTGGATGGGTGTAGGAGCGTAGCTGCAACTGCGCGTCGCGCAGCTCGAACCAGTCGGTCTTCATGCTGATCCGCTCACCGTCGAGCAGCGGCACGATCGCATCCAGCGCCTCATTCATCATGCGCCGCTGATTGCGTGGGTCGATCCCCATCCGGAATGCGTCGCCGGCCAGCGCGCCCGGGCCGACGCCGAACATGACCCGTCCCTTGGTCTGATGGTCGAGCTGCACGATCCGATCCGCGTTGATGAACGGATGATGGTAGGGGAGCGAGCTGACCCCAGTGCCCAGGCGGATCCAGCGGGTGCGCTCCGCCGCCGCGGCGATGAAGCACTCGGGCGAACCGATGATCTCGTAGCCGCCGGAGTGGTGCTCGCCGACCCAGACCTCGTGATAGCCGAGCTGATCCAGATGCTCGATGAGCGCCATGTCCCGGTCCAGGGCCGCCGACGGGTCTTCGGCCAGCGGATGAAAGGGGGCCAGGAAGATGCCAAAGCGTAGATGGTCCGGGCGCATGGGCAGGTTCTCCTTTGGGGTCGTTGGCGGCGTCGTGGTGGCTTGCGCATGGTCAACCCAGGCGTCGACTCGGCGTCCATCGGTGGTCTGCTTCGATGTACACTCGGCCGAACACGGCCGACGGAGTGTACTGATGAGCGAGCGCTGTTCCGACGACGACCTGGCCTTCGTGGCCGAGGTCAAGACCTGGTTCGAGCAGAATACTCCCGACGAGCTGAAGGGTGACGCCTTCATGTTCGGCACCATGACCCCCGAACAGAATGTCGCCTGGGCACGCAAGCTGAACGAGCGGGGCTGGCTGACCATCAACTGGCCGGTGGAGCATGGTGGCACCGGCTGGAGCCAGATCCGCAAGCATCTGTTCGAAAAGGCCCGCGCCGAGGCGCAGGCACCGTTGCCCTACAGCATGGGCGTGACCATGCTCGGACCGGTCATCTACACCTTTGGCACCAAAGCGCAGAAAGACTACTACCTGCCGCGTATCCGCAGCTATGAGGACTGGTGGTGTCAGGGCTATTCCGAGCCCGGCTCCGGCTCGGACCTGGCCTCGCTGAAGACTCGCGCGGTGCGCGACGGCGACCACTATGTGGTCAACGGCTCGAAGATATGGACCTCCTACGCGCACCGTGCCAACCGTATCTTCTGCCTGGTCCGGACCAGCAACGAGGGCAAGAAGCAGGAGGGCATCTCGTTCTTGCTCATGGACATGGACAGTCCGGGGATCGAGGTCCGACCGATCGTCTCCATCGACGGTCGTCACCATCTCAATCAGGTGTTCTTCGACGACGTGCGGGTGCCGGTCGAGAACCTCGTCGGTGACGAGGGGCAGGGCTGGACCATCGCCAAGTACCTGCTCACCCACGAGCGTACCAACGGTATCCGACTGCCGGTCTCGTTCGTCGCGCTCGAGCACCTCAAGCGGCTGGCCCGGCAGGACGCCGGCGCCGGACGGCTCATCGACCAGGAGAACCTGGCGCAGCGTATCGCCGAGGTGCAGCTCGACCTGGAATGCCTGGACGACATCAACAGTCAGATGCTCGCCGCCGCCGACGCCGGGAACGCGCCGGGTGCCGAATCGTCGATGCTCAAGGTGCGTGGTACCGAGATCCAGCAGGCCATCGCCGAGCTGACCCTGGAGGTCGCCGGCTACCGGGCCTACCCGTTCAACACCGCGCTCAGTGACGAGGATCGTGAGATCCTGCAGTCCGCGGCCACCTAGAATTTCACGCGTGCCGCGACCATCTACGCCGGCAGTAACGAAATCCAGCACAACGTGATGGCCAAGGCCATCCTCGGGCTTTGAGGGGAGAGCGTGCGATGAGTCTGCAACTGAGCGATGAGCAGAGCCTGCTGCAGCAGAGCGTGGCGCGCTTTCTCGAGCGTGGCTACAGCTTCGACGCGCGCCGCAAGCTGGTGCAGAGCGAGCTCGGCTTCAGCAAGGACAACTGGGCGCAGTTCGCGGAGCTGGGCTGGCTCGCGGTCAGCCTGCCGGAGGATGTCGGAGGTCTGGGCGGCGGACCGCTGGAGAACATGGTGGTCTGCGAAGGCTTCGGCCGATCGCTGGTTCTGGAGCCGTTCATCAGCACCGCGGTGCTGGCTGCCAGGGCCGTGGCGCTGGCCGACAACGCCGAGCTGCGTGGTGAGATGCTCGAACGCATCGCCGGTGGCCAGCTGCTCGTCAGCCTGGCCTTCGCCGAGGCCGGATCGCGCTACGATCTACACCACGTCGAGACCCGGGCGAGCGCGGCCGGCAACGGTTACGCCTTGAGCGGCGGCAAGATCGCGGTGCTCGATGCGCCGTCGGCCGACAAGCTGATCGTGGCGGCCCGGCTGTCCGGCGGGGTTCGTGATGAGGCCGGTGTCGGGCTGTTCGTGGTAGACCGCAACGCCAGCGGACTGTCGCTGGAGCACTATCCGATGATGGATGGCAGCCGGGGTGCCAATCTGGCCTTGAACGACACGCCCGCGGTGATGCTGGTCGGCGCGGAGCGAGGGCTGGAAGTGCTGGAGAGCGCGGTGCAGTGGGCGATCGCGGCACGCTCCGCGCAGGCGGTGGGCAGCATGGACGCTTCGTACGGGCAGACCCTGGAGTATGTGAAGACCCGCGAGCAGTTCGGCCAGCCCATTGGCAGGTTCCAGGTCATCCAGCATCGCATGGTCGACATGTACATGCGTGTCACCGAGGCCCAGACCATGGTGCAGCGGGTGGCGCGGCATCTGGACGAGGAAGACGCCGCCGCGCGCCGCATCGCGGTGTCCGGTGCCAAGGCTTTCATCGGCAGACGGGCGCGTGCCGTGGGTCAGGAGATCGTGCAACTGCACGGCGGTGTGGGCATGACCGAAGAGCTCGCCATCGGCCACTATTTTCGTGCCCTGACCCTGTACTGCAGCCTGTTCGGCAGCACCGAGTACCATCTCAACCGCTACGCGGCGATGACCCAATGAGCCAGGTGTCCGGTGTCGACCCGCGGGTACCAAAGCCGAACTCACCTACAGACTCAGCCGGAGAATCAGGCGAATGCTGAAGATCACCATCGTGCCGGTCACGCCGTACGCGCAGAACTGCTCGGTGTTGCGCTGCGAGCGTACCGGTCGCGGCGCGTTCGTCGATCCGGGTGGTGATCTCGACCGGCTGCTCGGTGTCGCCGAGGAGATGGATGCGCAGATCGAGAAGATCCTGGTCACCCACGGGCACCTGGATCACGCCGGCGGAGTGGCCGAGATGGCCGATCGGCTCGGCGTGCCGATCGAAGGACCGCATCGTGACGATGCCTTCTGGATCGAGCGATTGCCGGCCGATTGCGCGCGCTCCGGTTTCCCACCCGCGAGGGTCTTCGAGCCGGAGCGCTGGCTGGAGAACGGCGATACCGTGACGGTCGGCGAGCAGAGCCTGGAGGTCTACCACTGTCCCGGGCACACTCCCGGTCACGTCGTGTACTTTCACCGGGAGATGGGACTCGCCATCGTCGGTGATGTGCTGTTCGCGGGCTCGGTGGGGCGTTCGGATCTGCCCCGGGGTGACCACGACACGCTCATCGAGTCGATACGAACCCGCCTCTGGCCGTTGGGTGAGCACGTGCAGTTCATCCCCGGGCACGGCCCTCTGTCGACCTTTGGTGAAGAGCGTCGCAGCAACCCGTTCGCGGGTGACGCGGTGCGCTAGCGCGGCTCCAGCGCTCGCCGGGCCGGCGCCGTGCGACGACACGAGACTGATCATCGGGGCATCCCTGACGTCCGGCAGGAGGCCCAGCCGGGAGGACCGACTATGAATCTGCAGTACAAGCGTTTGCATCCGACCTTCGTCGCGGAAGTGAGCACACCGATCGATCTGCGCCGGGTCGATGACGATGAGACGCTCGAAGCGATCCGGGCCGGCATGTACGAGCATGCCGTGCTGGTGTTCCGCGACCAGGGATTCAGCGGCACTGAGCAGCTCGAATTCGCTCGACGTCTGGATGGTGAGCTACATGCCAAGACCGGTGCCAGCGCGATCGTCAAGAACCGCTTCGGCGACGAGGCCTTGACCGATATCTCCAACGTCGACGCCGAGGGCGCAATCATGGCGCGCGACGATCGGCGCCGACTGTACGGGCTCGCCAATCGGCTGTGGCACACCGACGCCTCGTTCCAGGACCCACCCGGTCGCTACTCGATGCTGTTCGCGCGGGTTCTGCCCGTCAATCCGCCACCGACCGAGTTCGCCGACACCCGCACCGCCTACGACCGCCTTGACGCGGCCTACAAGGCGCGTCTGGAAGGCCTCGAGGTACATCATTCGATCGCCTATTCCAGGGAGACGCTCGGCTTCGATTTCTCCGCGCAGGAGAAGGAGCAGCTGAAGGGCGCCATTCACCCGCTGGTGCGACACTTCCCGGAGAACGACCGCCGCGCCCTGTACGTTGCCTCGCACGCGTCGCGGATCCTGGGCTGGAGCCTGCCAGAAGGCCGTCTGCTGATCCGCGACCTCATGGAACGTTGCACGCTGCCCGACCTCGTCTATAGCCACGCCTGGCAGGCGCATGACCTGGTGATCTGGGACAATCGTGCGACCATGCATCGCGCCATGTCCTTCGACGACACCAATCAGCGTCGTGAGCTGCATCGGGTGACGACGCTGGACCTACCGCTGCCGGTGTCCATGGCGCGTAGCGCCTGAGCCCGGTTGCAACCTGACGCCGTTCCGGCGCTCGAGGCGAACAGGAGAAATGCACATGTCTACGCTGGGCCATCAGGTGACCGCGGCTACGCCCGGTATTGGCTTCGTGGGGTGTTCGATGCAGGCCACGACGCACGCATCGACCACAGGCGCTGGCCCGGCTGACACCCAGGTGCAGGCCGCCCCTGGCACGACGGGCTCGTCGACACCACACAGCCATGGTCGTCGCCGCGAGGTGGTGATCAAGGGACGACGCATCAAGACCGTCGACGTTCACGCCCACTGCGCAATCCCCGCGGCGATGGCGGTGATCGACCATCCGCTCGAGGCGCCGGGTCTTTTGATGGACGATCTCGCCACGCGCCTCGCGGCGATGGACGAGCAGGGCATCGATGTCGAAGCGTTGAGCATCAACCCCTATTGGTACAGAGCGGAGAAGGACGCCGCCGCCGAGCTGATCCGGATCCAGAACGATGCCCTGGCCGAGTTCTGCGCGAACAACGCCGAGCGGTTCGTCGCCTTCGCAACGGCCGCCTTGCAGCACCCCGAGCTCGCCGTCGAGCAGATCGAGTACGCGGCAAAGACCCTGGGCTTTCGTGGCGTTGGGGTCGGTGGGGGTGTTGCCGGCGAGGAGCTGGCGAGCAAGCGTTTCGACCCCTTCTGGGCCAAATGCGAAGAGCTCGATCTGCTCGTCTTCCTGCATCCGCTCGGCACCAAGGAGCTCGAGCCCAGCGGCCGGCTGGCGGGTAGCGGTCTGTTGACCAACACCATCGGTAATCCGCTCGAGACCACGATTGCCCTGTCGCATCTGATCTTCGAAGGCACGCTGGACCGATTCCCGGGGCTGAAGATCTGCGCCGCGCACGGCGGTGGCTACCTGGGGTCCTATGCGAACCGCTCGGACGCCGTCTGTCGCACCTTCCCGCAGCGTGTCGGACCGCTACCGAAAAAACAGCCCACCGCCTATCTGAAGGACGGTCAGCTGTTCTTCGACACCATCGTCTTCACCCCGGAGGCGCTGCGTCATCTGATCGCGGAGAGCGGACCGGGTCAGATCATGATGGGCACCGACTATCCATTTCCCTGGACCAGCACCGAGGTCGACCTGGTGCTGAGCACGCCCGGGCTCAGCGACGAGGAACGCATCGCCATTCTCGGTGGTACTGCCGCGCGTCTGCTGGGATTGGATTGACGTGGGCGTGATTGCCCGTCGGGTGTCTGCTGGTGGGACCCGGCGGATCCGTTCGCGGGATCGGCGCTGTCGGTGTGGCCCCGGAGCGGGCGGCTCATGAGTCCAGAGCTGTTGCGCGAATTCCCGGCGATCGCCGATCTCGCGCGGCGTGCGCGATCGCGCATACCGCATTTCGCCTGGGAGTTCCTCGATAGCGGCACGGGCACGGACCGGTCCGCCGAACGCAACTGCACGGCGCTGGCCGAGGTGCAGTTGATGCCCTTGTTCATGCGTGGTGAGCTCCGGCCGGACACGCGCACGCGCTTGTTTGGTGTCGACTACGCGGTGCCGTTCGGTGTTTCGCCGGTCGGCATGAGCGGCATCATCTGGCCGGGCTGTGAGGCCATGCTCGCGCGTACCGCTGGCCGGCGTCGATTCCCCTATACCCTGAGCACGGCCGCGAGCGCCACGCCCGAGCGCATCGGACCGCTTGGCGACGGTATGGCCTGGTATCAGCTCTATCCGCCACGCAGCGCCAACATGCGCCGCGATCTGCTCGTCCGTGCGCGAGCAGTGGGCTTCACGACCCTGTTGCTGACCGTCGACGTGCCGGCCATCAGCCGCCGCGAGCGGCAGATGCGCGCGGGGGTGAGCAGTGACGCGCGCCTCAACCCACGCATGCTGCTGCAATGCCTGTGGCGTCCATCCTGGTCACTGGCGACCTGGCAGCACGGCAAGCCGGCGATGCAGGCGCTGGAGCGCTATGTGCCCGCCAGTGACACGCGCGAGTTCCTGCAGTTCGTCGGTGAAGAGCTGAACGGCACGCTGGATTGGGACTATGTGAAGGCCGTGCGCGATGAGTGGGACGGACCGCTGGTGATCAAGGGCATACTCGATCCCGGTCAGGCCCGACAGGCGGTCGCGCATGGGGTGGACGCGGTGATGGTCTCCAATCACGGCGGTCGTCAGCTGGATGCGGCACCCGCCGCGATTGCGGCGCTGCCGGCGGTCGCGCGCGCGGTTGGCGGTCAGGTGCCCATCCTGTTCGACAGCGGCGTACGTAGCGGTCTGGACATCGCCCGCGCGATCGCGCTGGGCGCGGATTTCGTGCTGCTCGGTCGCGCCTTCATGTACGGTGTCGCCGCGCTCGACGCGCGTGGTCCTGACCACGTGGCCGACGTGCTGAGCGCGGATCTGGTCAATGTCATGAGCCAGCTCGGCTGCGCGACGCTCACCGAGCTGCGCGAACGCGTGATCTGAGTCTCTCGCCCCAGTACGTCACGGTCGGTATCGACCCGAGTCGTCACGCCCCACTGACGAAGGCCCGATAACCGGCTCAGAGCATCACCTGACCGCCGCAGACCGGAATGTAGTGACCGGTGACGAAGCTTGCGAGATCGCTGGCGAGGAACAACGCGACGTTGGCCGTGTCCTCCACCGTGCCGATGCGCCTGAGCGGGATCCGCTCGAGGTGCCGTTGACGTTCCGACTCGCTGAACCGGGCCTGGACCTCGCGGGTCAGGGTCAGCCCCGGAGAGACGATGTTCACCGTGATGTTGTCCGGCCCCACCTCCAGGGCCAGATTGCGTGTGAAGCCGAGCATCGCGGTCTTGGCGCTGGTGTAGCCGTGGTAGGTCAGGCGCGGCTGGTGGATGCCGACCGTGTTGACGCTGACAATGCGGCCCCAGCGACGCTCGCGCATGCGGGGCAGCACGGCCTGGCAGCAGTGGTAGGCGGCCTTGACCGTGTAATCGATCTGCTCCTGCCAGCTTTCCCAGGTGGACTCCTCGAAGCGCTGGCGGGGCACGGCAGCCGCGTAGTTGTTGACCAGGATGTCCACCGGACCGAGGCTGTTCTCAGCTTCTTGGACCATGCGCGTGACCGCCGTTGAATCGGTGACGTCGGCATGCACACAGATGGCTCGTGCGCCCATGGCCTGCAGATCGGCGAGCACCCGCGACGGGTCGCCTTCGTCGCGAACCTGATTGAGGACGATGGCCGCGCCCTCGGCGGCAAAGCGCCTGGCGATACCCTCGCCGGTGCCGCGTACCGAGCCGGTGATCAAGGCCACTTTTCCTTCGAGCAGCATCCTCAGCACCCCTCGGCTGGCGTGGCGGTCGTGGTGCCGGCGAAGCGGCTCGCTTCCTCGGCCATGATCGGCACCCCGACGGTGCAGCTGTGGATGCCGAGCACCGAGACCAGCTGGAACACCTCCATGATCTCTGCCTTGCTCGCGCCGTGGGCGATGGCGTTGCGGATGTGCAGGCGCAGGCCGGGCTCGTACAGATGAGTGGTCGAGCAGTCGATGGCGATATAGATGAGCTCTTTGACCTTTGGGCTGAGCGTGCCGTGGGTCCAGGGCACAGCGGAGAGCTCCAGGTAGGCCTCGAAGAACGCCGGGCTGAGCTCGAGCAGCTGGTCCCACAGCGGGCTCCAGTAGCCACGCAGCGCCTGGAAGCGTTGCTTGAGCGCGAGCTGCTCGTCACTGAGCTCGGCGCCGTCCATGCCCGAGCCGAGGCCGGCCGCTTCGAGCTCCTCGCACAGGATCGGCACACCGGTTGCGCAGGTGTGGATGCCGAGCACCGATGTCAGCTGTAGCACTTCCATGATCTCCTGCTCGGTCGCGCCGTGTGCAAAGGCATTTTGCATATGGATGCGGATGCCGGGCTCGAACAGATGCGTGGTGGCGCTGTCGATGGCGATGTAGATGAATTCGCGTACCTTGGGCTCCAGGCTGCCGGTCTTCCACGGCACCGACGAGAATTTCGAGTAGGCCTCGAAGAAGTCGGGGGAGAGGGTCAGGATCCGATCCCAGACCTCGTTCCAGTAGCCGCGGTTCTGCTCGAATTCCTGCTTCAGGGCCTGCTGGCGTTGGCTCAGGCTGTTGCTCATGTCGGTGGATCTCCGCGGTCGATCATGCGGTCTCGCCGTCGAATGCGGTTGGCCGGCGAGTTCGCAAGGCGTTGTCGGTCTGCGCTCAGGCGATGGCACCGCTCGCGCGTAGTGCCGCGAGCTGCGCCGCGTCCAGGTCGAGCAGCTCGGCGAGCACGCCGTCGGTATGCTCCCCGAGCAGCGGCGGTGGGCTGTCCGCGCGGGTCGGCCCATCGGGCAGATGAATCGGGGAGCGCAGCATGCGTAGCGTGCCCGCGGTCGGGTGAGTGACACTCTGCACCAGTCCCGCGGCCTGCACCTCGGCACTCTCGAGCGCCTCCGACACGCTGCGGACCGGTCCTGCGGGTACCTGTGCGGCGCGGATCCGCTCGACCCAGTGGTCGCGTGTTCCGCCGCGGAAGATATCACGCAGGATTGACATCAAGGCCTCGCGGTTGGTGACCCGGTGATGCATCTGATCGAAGCGCGGGTCGCTGACCAGGTCCGGACGCTCCAGTGCCCGGGTCACCAGGTTCTCGTAGAGCCGTTGGGTGCCACAGGCCAGGTAGAACAGGCCGCCATCGCTACCTTCGAAGGCACCGACCGGTGCGGCGGTGGGGAAGCCGTTGCCCATCCGTGGAGGATTCTCGCCGCTGATGAAGTAGTACTGAGCCATGTTGCCCAGCAGCGAGATGGCGCCGCCCATCAACGACAGATCGATGTAGCGTCCACGGCCGGTCTCGCGCTGCTCGACCAACGCCGCGCTGATCGCGGTGGCGGCGTACAGGCTGGTGAAGGAGTCGATGATCGACAGAGGATGTCGTAGCGGGTCGCCATCGATCTCGCCGGCCAGTGACATCAGCCCCATCTCTGCCTGCAACACCGGATCGAGCCCCGGTCTGTCGGCCATGGGCCCTGCCTGGCCGTAAGCGGACACCGAGCAGTAGACCAGTCGTGGATGGCGTTCACGCATGGACGCCTGGTCCAGGCCCAGACGCTGCATCACTCCCGGCCGGAAGTTCTCCACCAGCACGTCGCTGACCGCGGCCAGACGATCGATCAGCTCGCGTCCCTGTACCTGCTTCAGGTCCACGGCGACGCTCTTCTTGTTGCGATTGAAGGCCAGATAGAAGTGCGCCTCGTCACCCGCCTGAGGCGGCTTCATGCGACGCGAGTCATCGCCCGAGCCTGGCATCTCGATCTTGATGACCTCGGCGCCCAGATCGGCAAGC
>JAGRHX010000685.1 GCA_020444775.1 Gammaproteobacteria bacterium | reverse complement strand
CGATCTTGATATCTCCGAGAACCCGTGCACCCTCGTCCACCATTTTTTTTGCTGCGGCCTGGATATCTTTCACCTCATAACAGACATGATGGACGCCGCCATTGGGATTGTTCTCCAGGAACTTGGCGATCGGGGATTTTTCACCCAGCGGATGCAGCAGCTCGATCTTGGTATTGGGCAACTCGACGAACACGGTGGTCACACCATGCTCGGGCAGATCCTCGGCCGCCGAGACCCGGGCGCCCAGGGTGTTTCGATACAAGGCACTGGCGGCCACGAGGTCCGGCACCACGATGGCCACGTGATTGAGTCTTCCGATCATCTGAGCCTCATCAGTTGTTGACGGCAACTTGCTGTCTATCCCCGGTTCTGATCACCGCGCATCGCCAGGAATTTCGAGAGCAGCCGTTTGGCCGCGACGGTCGCGGGCAGTCGCCCGGATGCGACCTCCATCTCCAGCGCCCGCAACGCATCGCGTGTCTGCGGATCGTGGCGCAGCACGTCCAGCAAGCCCTCCGACAGTTCCTCCCACAACCAACGGCGCGCCTGGTAGGCCCGGCGCGCATTGAGATTGCCGTCACGCTCGAGATGGGCGATACCCGACTCAATCCGCTCCCAGGCCGACTCGATACCGATACCGGTCTTCGCCGAGCAGGTCTGCACCGGCACGGTCCAGCCTTCGGTGCGCGGCCGCAGCAGACGCAAGGCCTGGGCGAAATCAGCCGCCGAGCGGGTCGCGGCCGCCTCGAACTCACCGTCCGCCTTGTTGACCAGCACGATGTCCGCCAGCTCCATGATGCCGCGCTTGATACCCTGCAGCTCGTCGCCGCCGCTTGGCAGCAACAACAGTAGGAACAGGTCGGTCATGTTGGCAACCGCGGTCTCCGACTGCCCGACACCCACCGTCTCCACCAGCACCACGTCGAAGCCGGCTGCCTCGCACAGCACGATGCTCTCGCGCGTTCTGCGTGCCACACCGCCCAGTGAGTCTCCGGCGGGAGACGGACGGATGAAGACATCGTCACGCGTGCTCAAGGTCTGCATGCGCGTCTTGTCACCGAGCACCGAGCCCCCGCTCAACGACGAGGATGGATCCACCGCCAGCACCGCGAGGCGGTGTCCCAGCTCGACGATATGTCGACCCAATGCTTCGATGAAGGTCGACTTGCCGACACCGGGCGCCCCGGAGATCCCGACGCGAACGGACTGACCGGAACGCGGCGTGACCAGCTCCAACAGCTGCATCGCGATGCTGCGATGCCCGGGCAGGGTCGACTCGACGATGGTGATGCCACGCGACAATGCCCGCCGGTTTCCCTGGCACAGGGCATCGGCCAGGGCCTGCACATCGGCAAATCCCGCCAGCTCGTTGCCCCGCCCACCGCTGGACTCGGTCTCCTCGCCACCTTCCATGCTCGGGGCCTTGCTCGTCATGCCTGCTTCACTCGAGGTCTATTCAAATTCCATGATCGGCTGGTCCACCTGGAGACTCGCCCCCGGCTCCACCAGCAACGCCTTGACGGAAACGTCCTGGGTCGCCCGCAGCACGTTCTCCATCTTCATCGCTTCCACTACCGCCAGCTCCTCGCCGGCCTTGACCAGCTGACCCTCAGCGACGCTGAGCTTGACCAGCAGTCCCGGCATCGGCGACAAGAGGAACCTCGACAGATCGGGAGGTGGCTTGTACGGCATGCGTCGCTCGACCGTCGCGACCGCCGGGCGGAACACACGTGTTCGGACCTGGTAACCGCCCCAGCTCAGCGTGTAGCCAACGCCATCTCGCTCTACCTGCACCTTCATCGACGCCTCGCCAAGACGCGCCTCGAGCAACAGCTGCCCCGGCTGCCAGTCTACCTGCAAGGGCTGCCGGATCCCGGCGCAATAGGCGATTGCTCGCCAGGCGCCGCCCGGCGCGACGTCCGCGGGTTCCGCCTCGAGCCGCACATCCAGATAGCGGTCGTCCAGCTTCACCACCCACGAGGCCTGGCACGCAATCGGTCCCGTCCGACCACTTGGCGAGTCGCGGGCATCCGCGGTGGGCAGCGTGTACGCCGGCTCGATTCTGGTGCGGCTGTCGCGGCGTGTGAGCTGCTCGTGAATGGCCGCGGCGACCACGGCAAGACGCACCGCAGCCCGGTCGCTGACCCGCGACGGCACGAAATCGTCGGGAAACTCCTCCGCCAGGAAGTTCGTCGTCAGCCGCCCCGCTTTGAAACGAGGGTGCGAGAGCAACGCGTTGAGAAATCCCGTGTTGTGCGCCACACCTCGGATGATCGTCGCATCCAACGCATCGCAGGCGCGGTCTATCGCCTCGGCACGACTCGCGCCGTGGGTGATCAGCTTGGCGATCATGGGGTCATAGAACATCGATACCTCGTCGCCCTCCGCCACTCCGGTATCGACTCGCACCGTCTGATCCCCGGGCGTCACGCCGGGCTCGCCCTCGCTATCGGGTGTTCGGTATCGGACCAGGCGGCCGGTCGATGGCAGGAACCCGCGGGTCGGGTCCTCGGCATAGATACGGGCCTCGATCGCCCAGCCGTTGAGCCGCACGTCCTCCTGGCGCAGCGGCAACGGCTCGCCGGCGGCAATCCGGATCATCTGCTCGACAAGGTCCAGACCGGTAACCATCTCGGTAACCGGGTGCTCTACCTGCAGCCTGGTGTTCATCTCCAGAAAGAAGAAGTTGCGCTGCGCATCAGCAACGAATTCGACGGTACCCGCCGAGCAATAATCGACTGCCCGGGCCAGCGCCACTGCCTGCTCTCCCATCCGCGCGCGAGTCTGCTCGTCGAGCAGCGGCGAAGGAGCCTCCTCGATGACCTTCTGGTGGCG
>JAGRHX010000684.1 GCA_020444775.1 Gammaproteobacteria bacterium | reverse complement strand
AGGTTGAGCTCGGTGGTGGTGCCGGTCTGGATGCAGACCGAGGCGCCGTTCAGCTCCTTGGCGCTCTTCACACCGAGCGCTTTCGGCACCATGAAGCCCTGGCCGTCGTAATAGTTGACGCCGATGAAGGTGAGCTGCAGGTCAACGTCGCGGGAGAAGGTCCAGGTGGTGTTACGCGCCAGCACGTCGACCTCGCCCGACTTCAGCGCGGTGAAGCGGGTCTTGCCGGTGGTCGGCTTGTACTTCACCTTCGAGGTGTCGGCGAACACGGCGGCAGCCACGGCCTTGCAGATGGAGACGTCGAAGCCCTGCCAGTTGCCTTTGTCGTCGGTAAATGCGAAACCGGGTACCCCGGTGCTCACGCCACAATCGATGTAGCCCTTGGCGCGTACGTCTTCCAGGGTGCCGGCATTGGCGGTGCAGACAGCCGCGCTGGCTGCTGCCACGATGACTAGCTTCTTGAGCACTGTGCTCCCTCCTCGTGAACTGATGATGGCGACGATCAAGATTCCTCGTGGCTGCAGCCGCGCGAAACTGTTCCGCACCGGACTGGTGCAGATGACACGCGCCTGAAGTCCACGAACCAGTGCACTTTTCTTTGTGTCAGCCGTCCGTGTCAAGCCGATTCAGGAAGCAGGCGATTGTCACGCGCCGCAAGGAGCGCCCGCGCGGCGCGACGATCACGGCCTCGGCGCGCCCTGTCGGGCGTGGTTCGACGCGGTCTGCTCAGTGGTCCGAGGTCTCGCGCCGGTCGATGAGGTTGTGGGCTTCCCAGTCATCGAACAGCGGCGCGAGGCGCCGCTCCCAGGTGTGCTCGCCGAGCATCTGCTCGCGGATCTGGTGCGCTCTGCGGTCGCGTTCCGCGGCGTTGCGCAGGAAGTAGTCGACCTGCTCATGGAGCTCCGGCAGGGAGCCGTAGCGGGCGACCAGCGAACCGAACGGTAGCTCGTCGAGCAACGCCTGGTCGTTGGTGATCTGGAATCCTCCCGCCGCGGGGATCTCGAAGAAGCGCATGTTCAGCCCGCCGCGGGTCTGCGGGTGATGGGGGTTCAGGGCAATGCGTGACGAGGCATGCACACGCATCGCCCTGGCCATCGGCAGGGGTGGACCCGCGCGTAGCCGTGGATGACGTCGCCAGCCGCGTCCCCAGACACGTACTGGCTGGCTCAGACGCCGGTTCAGATACTCGATCGCCTCGGCGCGCTCGGGATAGGCGGTGCCGACCAGCGACACCTCACATCGGTAGCGACTCGATTGGAAAGCGTCGGGCTGGCGGGCGACGTGTCGCCGTCTGCAGACCGCGAATGGCAGATAGACCACGTCGCGGGCGCCCTGCTCGCGCAGCAGCAGCTGGATTCCGCGACTCGAGACCAGGAAGCGGTCGACCAGCCGTGGCGTGCGGCTGATCGGAAACGGTGACAGCCCGATGCTCGCCCCGATCCAGTACCAGACGCGCAGCCCCGGCTGCACGCGGCGTGCGGCCTGCAGCCAGCGGGCGTCCAACGGACCCTGCAGCGACAGCAACAGATCGAAGCGTTCCCGGTCGAGCTGGGCGCGCAGCCGTTCGCGACCGAGCCGCGCGCTCGCCTCGAAATCCGCCTGTCCATGTCGCCAGCGTTGCCAGGCGAGCAGCAGACGTCCGCCCGGGTTGCGGCCACCGCGAAGCAGCAGGGTCACCTCGTGGCCGAGGGCGGCCAGCGCATCGGCGACCGACTCGCTCCATTGACCCTCGAAATCCGGCCCATCGATGAGGATTCGCAGACCCGGGTGCTTCATAGGCTGGACAGACAAGATCGTCGGGCGTTGCGGTCATGCGCGCCTTCGGTGTTCCGGTCGAGCATCGATGCACGTAACGGTGGCTGCATGACGAGCGGTCATGGTTGCGGGCACTGTAGCAGCCGCTGATACAGATCCAGCGTCGAATCGACCATGTTCTGCAGCGTGTAGCGCTCGTTCGGTCGCACTGCCTGCGGTGCGTCCAGATTGCGGCGCACCGTGTCAGACAAGCGCGCGAAGTCGCCCACGGGCGCGGCGCCGGCCGGATACATCGCCGCCAGCAGCTCACCCACCCCACCGTGTGCCTCGCCGACCACGGGTCGACCCAAACTGAGCGCCTCCAGGACGGTGCGACCGAACGACTCGGGCTTGTTGGACAAGGACAGCACGAGGTCGCTGACGCTCATGATCTCACGTAGATCGCTACGCCCACCGAGCCAGCTCACATGCCTATCGACTCGCAGTGACGCGGCCAGCCGATGCAACTCGCTGAGATAGCCCGCGTGTCGGGCGTCAGGCGCGCCGACCACCAGCGCATGCACCAGTCGACCGTCGTCGAGCAGCGCGCGCATCAGCCGCAGGAGCGTAGGGTGACCCTTGAGACGGGTGATTCGCCCGGCCATCAGCAGCAGACGGGTGTCAACGCCGAGCCCGAGCTCGTTGCGAAAGCGCTCGACCCAAGCCGGATCGGGGCTGAAGCCGTGATGATAATCCTGCACCGACACGCCTCTGGGTATCAATTCGAGCCGATACGGTTCCAGCCTTGGGTAGTGGGCCAGGGCAAAGTCGCGGATCGCCTCGGACACCGCGATCACGCGTTCACCACGCGTCATCACCGAGCTGTACCAGCCGACGCGGTTGAAGCCGTGCATGGTGGTGACGAAGCGCGGACGCTCGGCGGCGGCCATGCCGGTCCAGGCCAGCCAGGCGATCCAGGCCGGCACCCGCGATCGAGCGTGAACGATATCCACACCCTGCGCGCGCATGAAGCGACGCAGCCGCAGGCTGAGCAGCACGGTCAGCGGTGACTTGCGTCCGATCGGCCAGCACCAGTGCTCGGCGCCGACCGCCGCCAGCTCGGCCTGCAGGCGGCCGCCGGCGGAGATGACCAGGGCTCGATGGCCGGCGGCGCGCAGGCCCTGCGCGATCTCCACGGTGCCACGCTCGACGCCACCCTGCTCCAGCGCGGGGAGCAGCTGCAGCACCGTCAGGCGGCGTGCAGCCATTCGCTCAGCAGCCATTGCGCGCAGCGATCCGCTTCGGCAAGGGGTACGGCGGGCGCATGTGGCGCGCGGCCGCGCGACCAGTCGCCGTAGGTGACCAGCAGTCCACGCTCGCGTAGCTCGTGCACGCCGCTCGAGACCCAGCCACGCCGGGCCGCGCCAGCTACCTCCAGCACCCCGGTGGCGGCACCGGCGCTCAGCGCCTCGTACAGCATCGAGGCGCTGTCCTCGCTGACCCAGATGGTGGCGAAGCGAGGCAGCATGCGCGGTAGCCAGTTTCCGTCCACGCTGTCGAAGGGCACCAGTTTCGCCGCGCTGTCGGCCAGCTGCGCGAGCACCGTAGGCGGTGTTCTTCTCGAGCTGGCCACGGTCCAACAGCCACCGCTCGCGACCAGGCGCCGCACCTGCTGGACGATGTGCGCATCGTTCCAGCGCAAACCCGAGGCGGGTCCGCCCAGCAATACCAGCGCATGGTCGTCGCGGCGCGCCGACGGACAGGGACGGATCCGATTGATGGCGCCATCGGTGTGCAGGATACCGGGCGCGGGGCCGACGCCGTCGTGGCGCGGCACGATGCACAGATCGAACAAGCGTCGGTAGGGTCCGGGATTCATGAGCACGATGCCACGCGCGCGGTAGCGGCGTGCTGCCGCCAACAACGGCCAGTGGCAGCGCTTGCCGGCACCGACGACGAGCTGAGGGCTGAGCTCGGCCAACCGGCCATGCGTGTCGGCCCCGGCACCCATGCCAGCGAGCAAGGGCGTGTCCGCGCCGAGCGCAATCCGGCCGGCCACTCTCAGCACATGCGTCCGGGACGCGGGCACCAGCGGTAGCGTCATCACCTGGATCTGCGAGCGTCTGGCCAGCGCCTCCAGCAGACCGATGCTCTGATTGTCGTGCCCACGCTTGCCATCGGAGACGCGGAGCACGCGCAGCGCCATCAGCTTTCTCCGCCCGCCCGGGCCGGCCTGGCACCGGTCCCCTGGAACTGGGATCGATACAGCTCGGCGTACAGCGGGCTGCGCTCGAGCAGGATCCGGTGTGGGCCGGCGTCGAGAATGCGACCGCTCTCGAGCAACACGATCCGGTCGGCGTCCTCGATGGTCGAGAGCCGATGGGCGATGACGATCGTGGTGCGACCCCGGCGCAGGGCGCTGAGCGCGGCCTGGATCTGGCGCTCGGACGAGTTGTCCAGGGCCGAGGTGGCCTCGTCCAGGATCAGGATCGGGGCGTCCTTGTACAAGGCCCGGGCGATGGCCAGGCGCTGG
>JAGRHX010000683.1 GCA_020444775.1 Gammaproteobacteria bacterium | reverse complement strand
CACCCAGCAAGAGCTGATCCGCACGACGTCTCCACCCCGCCTGACAGTCGCCCGCCTGACAGTCGATTGTCGATCGACTGTCAGGCGAGTTCCTGGCGCCACTCCCCTATCGCCTCACCCCCTGTCGCACCTGAAGGCAATCCTCGACGACCGCCGTCCGTGCGTTGCGCCGGCCAGGCCCCGTGTCCCCTCCCGTCTGCTCACCAACCGCACACGGCCTGGCATCGTGGGCGATCAGCATTCGATCATCCTCGACAGGCTCACCACTGGCTGACCTCTCTGACATCGAGCCGACCTTCGTGCCTGCGTTGCCGGACTTCCCGACGAGCTCATCGAGCATTGGATCGACGCCACGCATTGCGGTGTAAAGTGACGACGATCGGGTCACTGAGATAGCCCACGGGAGAGGTTGCAGATGGTCGACCCCAGGCGCGATTCAAGTCGTTTCGATGGCCGTTGCACGTCGACACGCATCATGCTCTGCATGGTTGCCGTGCTGGCGATGGGCGCGGCCGACGCTCAGGAACAAGGTGGCGGCGCGCGTGAACCTACACGGTCCACGAACTCGGGACCGGAGTATCGTGCGACGCCAGATTCCCGCAGCGCATCCAGCGCGCGCTTGTGGCAGGACGGCGACCCCGGTCAGCCCCTGGATCTCCGTGGCCGCATCCTTTCCACCGACGGCAAACCGGTGTCGGGTGCCATCATCACGCTGTGGCAGGCCGACGGTGGTGGTCAGTACCATCCGGAACGCTACCGGGCACAGCTCGTCAGCGCCACCAACGGCGAGTTCAGGCTTGCAACCGCGGTTCCCGGTCAATACTACGGCGTCAAGCACATCCACCTCACCGTCAGCCACGACCAGTATCGACCCCTGACCACACGTATCCTGTTCAAGGGTGACCCCAATCTGAGCGAGTCGGATGCCGACCTCGCCATCCTGTTAGAGGAGGTACGCGCACAAGACCGGGTGCTGATGGTGGGCAGCGTCGAACTGGTTCTCGAGCCGCTCTAGCGGAGTCCCCCGGTCCTCATGTCCATCGCCCCCTGCGCCACCACCGCCCGACCTGCGCGGCGCTTGTCAAAGCGGCGCGGTACGCGGCCGGAGCTGCGTCTGCGACTCGGTGTCGCCGCCTTTCTCTGGATGCTAGGTCTCGGCGCATGGGCGCAATTCTTCACCGAGCCGGCGCAGGAAACCGCGAGACCAACCGTCGAGCGACTCGAGCACGAGTTCTATTTCACGCGTGGCATCTACACCAGTGGCGACCGGGACGAGTGGGTGCCGCGTTGGGCAGTGGACTATCCCAAGGCCGACCAGCAGTTCCTGGTCGCGCTACGCCGGCTGACCGCGGTGGACGCTTTCGATTCGGAACACGCGCTAGCCCTGTACGGTGACGAGCTCGGCGACTTCCCGTTCGTCTATGCCCTGGAGGTCGGCTCGCTGAATCTCGACGAGCAACAGGCGCTGGCGCTGCGACGCTACCTGCTGAGCGGTGGCTTCCTTGTCATCGACGACTTCTGGGGCAGCTGGGACTGGGAGCACTTCAAGGCGCAGATGCTGCGGGTCTTTCCCGAGCACGAGATCGTCGAGGTGCCGCTGGAGCACCCGGTGTTCCACGCCTTCTACGACATCGCCGACATCCTCCAGGTACCCAATGTGCGTCAGGCCGACGGTGGGCCCACGCACGAGCTGGACGGAATTGTTCCTCACGTACGCGGCATCTTCGACGACAAGGGGCGGTTGATGGTCCTGATCAACTGGAACACCGATCTGGGCGATGCCTGGGAATGGGCAGACCTACCGCAATACCCACTACGCTATTCGACCTACGCCTACGAGATGGGTATCAATTTCGTGATTTATGCCATGACGCACTAGTACCTCGGCCCGCAAATCTCACTGCCGTTACCCATGCTCGAGTGGTTGCTCAAATACCCGGTGGACTGGTACCAGCGTGGCGATATCACGCTGGCCTGGTCGATGTCGCAGTTGCTCGCTGCCATCGCCCTGACCGGCTTGCTGGCGCTGACGCTATCTGGCTATCTGGCGCGCCGTGACGTGGCCGGCAGCCGCTGGCTGCCATCGTTGCTACGCGCGTCACTGGTCGGCCTGCTGCTGCTGGCGCTGGCCCGCCCGGTGCTGGAGGTGGAGGTGGAGGATTCGATTCCCGGACATGTGGCGGTGTTGATCGACGATTCGCTGAGCATGCGTGTACGCGATTCGAGTGGCCAGACTCGCGCGCAACGTATCGAGGCGCTGCTGCGCTCCGATCAGGCGATACTCGGTTCCGCGGTGGATCGACGCGTGGATGTCCGGCGCTACGCTTTTGGTAGCGAGTTACGCGCGCTGGATGCCGAGGAGCCTCTTCGATTCGATACCACCCGCAGCGATCCGGGAGCCGCGCTGGAGGCGTTGACCAATGGCGCGGATATCGACTCGCTGGCCGCCGTGGTGCTGGTGGGCGATGGGGGTCACGACGCCAGTGAACCGGCACGGCTGCGTCTGCAGCGGGCACTCGTCAAGCTGCGGGGCGCCGGTATCCCGGTCCACACCGTGGACGCGGGCGCGAGCCGGGCGGCGCCCGACGTGTCGGTGCAGAGCGTCACCCTGCCCGGGCATGTGATAAGCGGCGATGCGTTCGACGTCGAGCTCCTGCTCTGGCACAACCTGCGTGAGGACCGCGAGGTGATGCTGTCCTTCGAGGACGACGGCATCCTCATCGACCGTGCGCCGGTCCGCCTGCGTGAGGATATGCGCGAGCTGCGTGTGCTACACCGGCTACGCCTGGTCGACGGTGGTCCGCATCGCCTCAGCGTTCGCCTGGAACCGATTGAGGGGGAGACCCTACTGGAGAACAATCTGCGTGAACGCCATATCGAAGTGCACGAGGAACCGATTCGGGTGCTGCACTTCGAGGGCGAGCCGCGCTTCGAGGTCAAGTTCCTGCGCCGCGCCGTGGCCGACGACCCGCGGATCCGCTTGACCTCCCTGATTCGCACCGCCGACAACAAATACTATCGACTCGGCGTGCAATCTGCGGACGAGCTGGCCGATGGCTTCCCGCTCGAGATCGGCGACCTGTTCCGATTCGACGTGCTGGTCCTGGGAAGCGCTGGAGCCGATCTGCTCGATGCCCGGGCCCAGGAGAACATCCGCGCGTTCGTCGCCCGCCGCGGTGGCGGCCTGGTGCTGCTCGGGGGTCGCCAGGCCTTCGCCGAGGGAGGATACGCGCAGACACCCTTGGCCGGTCTCATGCCGGTGATACTTTCGGCCGCGGCACCAGCATTCAATCTTGCCGTCAAGGTCCGGGCCACCAGCGCCGGCCGTAGCGACCCGCTGCTCGATCTGGGTGGCACGGAGAGCGTGGATCGGCTGCTCGAGCGATTGCCAGAGCTGTCCGTGGTCAACCCGCATCGCAGCGCGAAGCCGGGCGCCCGCGTGCTGCTCGAAGCACCGGACAGCGAGGGCCATGCGCTGATCATCATGGCTCGACACCGTTTCGGCCGAGGGAGCGTGACCAGCTTCGCGGTGCGCAACAGCTGGCGCTGGCAGATGCATGCCGACGTTCCGGTCGAGGACCAGACCCACGAGATGCTCTGGCGTCAGCTGCTGCGTGATGCCGGCCGAGAGGCCGGTGGCCGTCTGCGCGTGCAGCTGCCGACGCTCAAGCAGACCCGTACGCTGGCGCCGGGCCAATCGGTACAGGTCATCGCGACCGCTTTGGACGAGACCTATCAGCCGCTGCAGGACGGTGCGCCGTCGCTGCTGGTGGTCGATCCGACCGGCCGGGTCGACCGCCTGATCATGAGCCCATCGGGCCAGGCGCCGGGGCAATATCAGAGCGCCTTCGTCACCGGCCGGGCCGGACACTACGAGCTCAGCGTCCACCTGCCGGACAGTGCGCGCACCGGGACCACCGACGGCCAGACCGCGGTCGGAGCCGGGCCGGGGCTCGAAAATGGGCCAGAAGCACCACCGCCCGAAGTCGAACGGCACAGCGTGCGCACCCATCTGGACGTGGTCGCCGAGGGCGATGAGTACACCCGCAACGCCGAGGACACCCGACTGCTGGCCGGCATCGCCGCGCAGACCGGCGGCTCGGCGATCGACGCCGACGCGCTCGGCGAGTTGCGCCAGGTGATCGACGCCGGCCGCGGCACGAATCGTCATCGCGAGCGACTGCCGCTTTGGGACGTGCCGCTGCTGCTGGCCGGGATCGTGCTGCTGGCGCTGGCCGAATGGGCGGTGCGTCGCAGAAGGCGCCTGCCATGACCTTATTGTCCAAGCCGTCGACCACGCTTCGCCGAACCACCGCCCGAGCCGTCGGGCCGTGCCGGCGCCGCCGTGGCGTCGCGTCGATGCTGAACACGCCGCTGCTCTGTGCGTTGGCCGCTACGACGCTTCCGGCCTATAGCCTGCCACAGTTCGGACTCGGCCCGGCGACGGCGAGCCGCGTCATGGCGGCGACCGGCACCGCTCCGACCGAGACGCTCGGCACGGCTCGCTCGCCCGCGTCCGATCGGGCCGACGCGGATGACGTCGTGCAGACCAGGTCCATGCCGTGGCTGCTGATCGTCAGCGGTCTGGGCGGCGAGCCCTTCTACAGCGAGCTGTTCCGGCGACGCGCCCACAATCTGATCGACATCGCCTTGGATCGTCTCGGTTATCAGGCTGACCGGGTACGCTATCTGGCCGAGCCGAGGCCGGATGCCGAGCGTGAGACAGCCGCCGAGAGGGCGCAGGGCATCTCCACACGTGCCCAGGTGCTGCAAAGCATCGAGGCGCTGGCGCAAGAGAGCGGTGACGAGGACCGCATCGTGATGGTCTTCATCGGTCACGGCACCGCCCAGCCGGGCGCCGACGGTGTTGCCCGCTTCAATCTGCCAGGGCCCGATCTCGAGCCGAGCGACCTCGGCCGAGCGCTCGAGGCCTTCGGCGACAAGCGAGTCGCGGTGATCGTCACCAGCGCCGCCAGCGCGACGTTCGCGAGCGCCCTGGCCGCCCCGAACCGCGTGGTGATCACCGCCACCGCGAGCATCGCAGAGACCGAGAGCACCCGTTTCGCCGACCATTTCATCAAGGCCCTGGCCGAGGACTCGACCGATCTGGACAAGGACGGCCGGGTCTCACTGCTGGAGGTCTACCGCCAGACGGATCTCGGTGTCGCCAGCAGCTATGAGAGTGACGGGCGGATCCGTACCGAGCACGCCCAGCTCGAGGACGATGGTGATGGACAGGCACGGGTCGGCTACGTGGACGACTCGACGGCATCGACACCGCAGACCGGCGACGGCCGTCTCGCGGCCCGCTTCCATCTGGACGCCCAGGCCGCGCCGTCCGGCGCGTTGTCGGCGGAGCAACGTCGTGAGCGTCTTCGCCTGCAGCTCGAAGCACGCCGCCTGGTCGACGATATCGAGCGCCTGAAACGCATCCGCCACACATTCAGCGGTGACGGCTATAGGGCCCGGCTTCAGGATCTGCTCGTCGAGCTGGCTCTCAACCGACGAACCTTCAAGGAGCTGGAGCAACCGTGAGCATCCTGGGTGGAAACGGCGTGGGATCGACGACATCAAGGCTCGCGCAGGGTTTGCGCGGACCCGGATTGCTGGCCGTGGTCGGACTGTGTCTGACCTGGCCCGGCGCGGTGGGTGCCACCAACCAGGCCGAGACATGGCTGGCAACGGCACGCTACGAGCAGGCCATCGAAGCCGCAAACCAGACCCTCGATGCCGGCGCCGCCGAGCACGACCCGGCGACGCTGGCGACGGCGCAACGCGTGCTCGGTCTCGCATTTGAAGCGACCGGTCGCTACACGCAGGCCCTGCAGCATCTGGCCAGGGCAAGTGAGCTGCGTGGCGCCACCGACGAGCAGAGCGACACCGAGCGACGCAATGACACGGCCGAGGGATCGGCCAGGACCGCACCGGCGGCGACGGCTGCCAGCCTCGATCTGCAGGCCGAGCTCGGTCGTGCGCGTATCGAGCTGTTGCTCGGCAGACGCGACGTGGCGCGCAGCCGCCTCGATCAGGTCCTGCAGGCACATCGCCTGCGCGCCGGCAGCCTGACGGCCGCCGAGTTGATCGCGGTTGCGCAGGCCTATGCCTGGTTCGCACGCAGCGATCCCGCGCTCTATCCGTTGGTCCTGGAACGGCTCGAAGAGGCCATCGAGCATGCGCCACGAGATCCGTCGACCCATGTCGCGATGGGTGATCTGCTGCTCGATCGCTACAACAATGCCGAGGCCCGGAACGCGTTCGCGACCGCGCTGGAGCTGGACCCGGACAATCTGCACGCATTGCTGGGCATGGCCCGCAGCCAACGTTTCGACCACTCACCACAGGCCCAGCAGACCGCGCAGCGTTGTCTGGAGCTGAACCCCGGCTTCCTCCCGGCACACCTGCTGCTGGCCGAGCTGCTGATGGACAGCGAGCAGTACGATGCCGCCAGCAACCATGTAGAGGCGGCGCTGCAGACCAACCCCAGCTCACCGCACGCGCATGCGCTGGCGGCGGCCATGCTCTATCTGCGTGCCGAGCTCACCGAGTTCGACGAGCGCGTCGCCCGAATCAAGCAGGAGACGCCCGGCTATGTGGATCTCTACGAGATCCTGGCCCAGGTCGCCAGTCAGAATCGCCGCTACCCGGATGCCATCGTGTTCGCCGCCAGCGCGGTCAAGCAGGATGCCACGGCCTGGCGGGCACGCCAGCTGCTCGGTCTGAATCAGCTCCGCGTGGGCAGGATGAGCGAGGGCCGGGCATCGTTGGAGGCGGCGTTCGCCGGTGACCCGTACAACGTGCGTACCCGCAACACGCTGGAGCTGCTCGACCAGCTCGCCCGCTTCGAGTCGCAACGCTCCGAGCATTTCGAGCTGGTGGCGATGCCGGGCGAGATCGGCGTTCTCGCCCCGCGTCTGCTGCCAATCGCCGAGCAGGCTTATGCCTTCTACAAGGAGCGTTATGGTATCGAGCCGGAAACACCGATCCGGATAGAGGTCTATCCCGATCACGAGGACTTCTCGGTGCGCACCATCGGTCTGGTCGGCATCGACATCCTGGGCGTGTCCTTCGGCCCGGTAATCGCACTGGACTCACCATCGGCCGGCGTCTTCGGACCATTCAACTGGGCGTCCGCGCTTTGGCACGAGATCGCGCACACCTTCCACATCGCGCTCACCCGAGGACGTGTGCCACGCTGGTTCTCCGAAGGGCTCGCGGTGTTCGAGGAACACCGTGCCCGACCCGGCTGGGGCACCGACGTCTCGCCCGGTTTCCTACGCGCCTTCCAGCGCGGCATGCTGGCACCGGCCGCGGATCTCAATCAGGCCTTTCTGCGCCCGACCTATCCGGAGCAGATCCCACACGCCTACTTCCAGGCCGCGCTGCTGATGCAGCTCATCGAGCGCGAGCATGGCTTCGACACCGTGGTGCGCATGCTGCGCGCCTATGCCGACGGCGAGGACGACGCAAAGGTGCTGGAACGCGAGCTCGGGCTCAGCGCCCAGGCCCTCAACGAGCGCTTCGACGCGTTCGTGCGTGAGCGCTTCGGTGACTCGCTGGCCGGTCTGGTCAGCACCGAGCCGGCCACCGGGCCGGCCACCGGGCCCAGCGATCCGGACGCTCCGTCGACGCCGCACGCGGACCGACCCGAGACCGGTTACACGCGGCTGCTGGCCGACGCTGCCAGGGCCCTGGAAGCAGGCGACGACGCGACGGCGCTGCGTCTGGCCGAGCAGGCGCGAGCGCTGTTCCCGGCCCACGGCGGTCCCGGCAGCGCCTATCGCCTGCTGGCCCGGATCCATGCCGCGGCCGGACGCAACGGCGCCGCGATCGAGGCGCTTCGCCAGTCCATCGCCATCGATGCCGACGATATCGAGGGTCATCTGGAGCTGGCCGCGCACCTGGAACGAGACGGACACCCGGACGCGGTCATCGACGTGCTGGAGCGGGCGATGTTGATCCAGCCCTTCGACGGCGAGCAGCACGCGCGGCTGGCCGAGCTGCACGAGGCGGCCGGACGCTGGCTGCAAGCCAGCCAGGCACGCCGTGCGGTGGTCGATCTGGGCCCCAGGGACCCGGCGGGCGCGCGCTACCGCCTGGCCAGGGCTCTGTACCGCGACGCCCAGGAGGAGCCGGCACGGCTGGCGCTGCTGGACGCGCTGGAGCAGGCGCCCATGTACGACGAGGCCCTGGAGCTGCTGCTCGGGATCGTGCGGCCG